>NZ_WHPN01000264.1 GCF_009735685.1 Streptomyces lycii
CCTCGCGGGCGGACAGAACGCACGGGCCGCACCGGCGGCCCGCGCGGGTCGCGCGGCCCGGTCTGGCCGCCCGGGCCGGACGGGGAACGCAAACGCCCCCCACGCACCCGCCAGAGCCCACTTACCCTTGCTGCCTTCCGGCCCTGGGGGAGTTCGGTGAGATGGCGCCACGTGAGGGGCTGGCCCCACCCTAACCGATCCCCGGGGGTGGAATCGACCTCGCCCGCCACCCACGTCAGCTCCCGGACTCCATGATCCGGATCCCGCGGACCGGGTTCGCGAGCACTGCCTCACGTCTTGTATTGTTTGCGGCGGAGGATTCGCCTAGTGGCCTAGGGCGCACGCTTGGAAAGCGTGTTGGGGGCAACCCCTCACGAGTTCGAATCTCGTATCCTCCGCCCAGCCTCACCGGGCTGAACGAAGGCCCCGACCGCTCGCCGGCCGGGGCCTTCGTCGTGCCCGCGGC
This sequence comes from Streptomyces lycii, assembly GCF_009735685.1. GTDB lineage: Bacteria > Actinomycetota > Actinomycetes > Streptomycetales > Streptomycetaceae > Streptomyces > Streptomyces lycii. Next base: position 467 of record NZ_WHPN01000264.1, read on the forward strand.
AAAGGCCCGGAGTCCACTTCCCGGCCCCCCGCCCCCTGTCCCCCGTCCCCCACGCCCACGCCCACGCCCACGCCCAAGCCCAAGCCCAAGCCCAAGCCCAAGCCCACGGGAGCATCCGCACCCACCGGGTGACGGTCAGGGCAGGCATCGCCGTGGCCGGCTCCGCCGCAGCAGACATCACCTCGGCAGGCTTCACCTCGGCAGGCTTCACCGCGGCAGGCTTCGCCGCGACAGGCACCCCCGTGACAGACCCCGGCCACCGGCTTCTTAAGTCCGGCTTAAGGCCTGCTCTCTTGACGTGTTCAGCACAGCCAGGGAACCATCACCACCAAATGAGAGCGCTCTCAAGAGCGTTCTCCGCCCGCTTCGTCGTGCCGTGTCCGCAGGTCACGGCTGAGGAGAAGTGTTCCCCCATGCAAGCTGCCCCCACAGCTACCCCGGCCGCGCCGCCCGGGCGCCGCAAGAAGAGGCTCACCGTGTTCGCGGCCGCCGCCGCGGCCCTGCTCATGGCCTTTCCCGCCACCCAGAACGCCTTCGGTGAGGATGCCCCGATGATCGAAGGCGGCGGAGACCTCGGTCCCAACGTCATGGTGTTCGACCCGTCCACCCCCGACATCCAGGGCAAGGTCGACGAGGTCTTCAAGAAGCAGGAGTCGGCGCAGTTCGGCGAGGGCCGTTACGCGCTGATGTTCAAGCCCGGCCGTTACGACAACATCAACGCCCAGCTCGGCTTCTACACCTCCATCGCGGGCCTCGGCCTGAACCCGGACGACACCACGTTCAACGGTGACGTGACGGTCGACGCGGGCTGGTTCGACGGCAACGCCACCCAGAACTTCTGGCGTTCGGCGGAGAACCTCGCGCTCAACCCCGTCAGCGGCACCAACCGCTGGGCCGTCTCGCAGGCCGCGCCGTTCCGCCGGATGCACGTCAAGGGCGGCCTCAACCTCGCTCCCGACGGCTACGGCTGGGCCAGCGGCGGCTACATCGCCGACAGCAAGATCGACGGCAAGGTCGCCCCGTACTCGCAGCAGCAGTGGTACACCCGCGACAGCGAGGTCGGCGGCTGGGAGAACGCCGTCTGGAACATGACCTTCTCCGGTGTCGAGGGCGCGCCCGCCCAGAGCTTCCCCGACCCGCCGTACACCACGCTCGACAGCACGCCGGTCTCCCGCGAGAAGCCCTTCCTCTACTTGGACGGCGAGGAGTACAAGGTCTTCGTGCCGGCCAAGCGCACCGACTCCCGCGGCACCACCTGGGCCGACGGCACCCCGGAGGGCGAGTCGCTGCCGCTCGACGACTTCTACGTCGTCAAGCCCGGCGCGACCGCCGACACCATCAACGCCGCCGTCGAGCAAGGCCTGCACCTGCTGTTCACACCCGGCATCTACCACGTCGACAAGCCGATCGAGATCAACCGGGCGGACACCGTGGCCCTCGGCCTCGGCTACGCCACGATCATTCCCGACGGCGGCACGACGGCCGTCAAGGTCGGTGACGTCGACGGCGTCAAGCTCGCCGGGCTGCTCGTCGACGCCGGCCCCGAGAACTCCGAGACGCTGATCGAGGTCGGCCCCGAGGGCTCCTCCGCCGACCACTCGGAGAACCCGACCTCCCTCCAGGACGTCTTCGTACGGATCGGCGGCGCAGGCCCCGGCAAGGCCACCACCAGCATCGTCGTCAACAGCAACGACACGATCATCGACCACACCTGGATCTGGCGCGCCGACCACGGCGACGGAGTCGGCTGGGAGACCAACCGCGCCGACTACGGCCTCACGGTCAACGGCGACGACGTGCTCGCCACCGGCCTGTTCGTCGAGCACTTCAACAAGTACGACGTGCAGTGGAACGGCGAGAACGGCCGGACGATCTTCTTCCAGAACGAGAAGGCGTACGACGCCCCGAACCAGGAGGCCATCCAGAACGGCGACACCAAGGGATACGCCGCCTACAAGGTCGCCGACTCGGTCGAGAAGCACGAGGGCTGGGGCATGGGCAGCTACTGCTTCTACAACGTCGACCCGACGATCCGCCAGCACCACGGGTTCCAGGCCCCGGTGAAGGACGGCGTGAAGTTCCACCACCTGCTGGTCGTGTCGCTCGGCGGCAAGGGACAGTACGAGCACGTCATCAACGACACCGGTTCGCCCACCTCCGGCGAGGACACGATCCCGTCGCAGGTGGTGTCCTTCCCCTGAACCGTCCGGTCCGGCCCGGCGCCTGATCCGCCGCGCGTCTCGTGATCCCGCCCGCCCCCGCGGGAGCGGCCCGGCCCGACGAGGCCGACGGCCCGGGCGGCCCGGGCGGCCCCGGTTCCGCCGTCCCTGCCGCTGCGGGCGGGCGTACGGCTGACGGCCCGTGAGCCCGGGCCCCGGTTCCACGCCGGGGCCCGGGCTCGTGTCCGGGTACGGGCGTCCGCGGGCCGGGTGCCGGGGTCATCCGCCGCCCGGCGCCCCGTCCGCCCCGCCCCACAGCGCGCGGAGACGGTCGTCCAGGATGCCGAGCGCGTCCTGCGGCGTGAGGTGACCGACCAGGACGTGTGCCGTGAGGCCGTCCGCGAGGGCGAGCAGGGCGCGTGCCTCGCGCCGCGGGTCCGCCGCCGGCGGCTCCGCCACCTCGGTGACGAGCCCGGTGACCAGCTCCTGCAGCGCCTCGTAGTCCTCCCGGAGCACCCCGGCCAGCCGCGGGCTGACCGCCGCCTGCGCGACGAAGGCCAGCCACACCCGCGCCTCGCCGTGCTGCTCCCGGCGCAGCAGCGACAATTCGGTGACGGCGTGGCCCAGAGCGCTCCTGGCCGACTGGGCCGGGCTCCCGGCGAGCCGGGCTTGCGCCCGGCCGAGCACCCGGGCGCCGACCTGGCCGAGCGCGAAGACGAGCATCTCCTCCTTGGTGCGGAAGCAGCGCTGTACGGCGCCCATGGACACGTCCGCGCGTGCGGCGACGTCCCGGAGCGTCACGCCCTCCAGCCCGCCCTCGTCCGCCAGCAGGCACACCGCGTCCGCGATCCGCTGCCGCCTCGCCTCCTGGTCCACCTGTCTCGGCATGTCGTCGGCTCCCGGCTTCCTCGGATGTTTTTCCGATGCGACCGCATCGCAACCAGTCCAATATTCCGATGCAACCGCATCGGAACAGGGGCAGGAGCGCCATGGACAGCACAGAGAACGCCTGGTGGGCACGGACCGCGCAGGCCCAGGCCGCAGCCGTCCGCAGGCGCGAGGTGTCGGCCGCGGAGATCGTCGAGAGCCATCTCGCCCGCATCACCGCCGTCGGCCCCGCCGTGAACGCCGTCACCCAGCTGCTCGCGGACGGGGCCCGCGCGTCCGCCGCCGAGCTGGACCGCCGGATCGCGGACGGCCGCGACCCCGGCCCGCTCGCCGGGGTCTGCTTCACCGTCAAGGAGAGCATCGGCATCCGCGGCGTACCGACCACGCACGGAGCCGAGCGCTTCAAGGACTTCACCGCACCCGCCGACGCACCGCCCGTGGCCCGGCTGCGCGCGGCCGGCGCCATCCCGGTCGGGCACAGCAACATGCCGACCCTCACCCTCGCCGGCGTGCACAGCCGCAGCGAACTCTTCGGCGACACGGTCAACCCCTGGCATCCGGGCCGCACCCCGGGCGGCTCCAGCGGCGGCGACGCGGTGGCCGTGGCCTGCGGGATGGCCGGGCTGGGACTCGGGAACGACGCCGGCGGCTCGGTGCGCGTCCCGGCCTCCTTCTGCGGGGTCGCGGCGCTCAAGCCCGGTTCCGGCCGGTTCCCCGCGGACCACCGGCTCGGGCCGGACGATCCCGCGTACGGCTCGCAGTCCCTGGTCGTCGACGGCCCCCTCGCCCGTACGGTCGCCGACCTCCGCGCCGCCTTCGACGTCCTCGCCGGCGCCGACCCGTCCGACCCGCGCGCCCTACCGGTGCCGCTGCGCGGGGAGCCGCCGGAGCGGCCGGTACGGGTCGCCGTCGTCGCCGACCCGGGCGGCGCGGGGGTGCACCCGACGGTGCGCGGGGCGGTGCTGCGGGCGGCGGACGCCCTGCGGGAGGCCGGTTACGCCGTGGAGGAGGTCGCCGACGTACCCCGGCTCAACGAGACGCTCGACGCGTACGGGGCCCTGGTGATGACCGAGTTCGCCCCCTCCTGGCCGGTGGTGCGGACGCTGCTCGGCGAGGCCGGCCACCGGTACATCGAGCTGGGGATGGCGAAGCGGGGTCCCGTCGACGGGCCGGAGTATCTGCGGCTGACCGGTCTGCATCTGAACATCCGGCGCAGCTGGGCGCAGTTTCTGGAGCGCTACCCGCTGGTCCTGGGCCCGGTGTTCACCGAACCGCCGGTCGAGCCGGGGCTGGAGTCCCGTGACGCGGCGGGTCATGAACGGGTCACCGGCGCGATGCGGCTGTGCTCGGCCACCAGCTTCGCGGGGCTGCCCGCGGTGGCGGTCCCCACCGGCCTGGCGGACGACGGGCTGCCGACCGGCGTCCAGCTGATCGGCCGGGCGTACCGGGAGGACCTGTGCCTGGACGCCGCCGAGGAGGTCGAACGGCGGCTGGGGGTGCTCACCCCGACGGACCCGCGCGGCGCCTGAACCGGGCGGCGCCTGAACCGGGCGGCGCCCGAGCCGGACGTCGCCTGGACCGGACGGTGTCTGAACCGGACGGTGTCTGAGTCGGCCGGACGCGCCCGGGAAGCCGCCCAACCCGCCACGCGGTGCCCGGTCCTGACGCCTCTGCACCGGTCCGGCCCGCGGGAGGGCGTCGCGGGACCGGCGCCCGTGACGGCCCGTCGTATCCGTTCCCGACGGGGGTAGCCGGGCCGGTATGGGCGGGACACTGGTCGGGACATGCTCGTGGACGGACCGTGCTCTGGTGGCGAGCGGCTGGTACCCACCGGGGCGGCGTGACGCCGAGGGGCGGCTGCGGTACTACGCCGGGCGCTTCCCGGTGGTCGAGGTGGACGCCACGTACTACGCCCTCCCGAGCGAGCGGAACAGTCTCCTCTGGGCGGAGCGCACCCCGCCGGGATTCCGCTTCGACGTGAAGGCGTTCTCCCTGCTCACCGGCCATCCCACCCGGCCGGGCGCGCTGCCGCCGGACCTGCGGTCCAAGCTCGCCGGGCGGGACGGCCGCGCGGGCCGCGGCACGGCCGGCCCGGAGCTGCTCGACGAGGTGTGGCGGCGGTTCGCCGGGGCGCTGGAACCACTGCGCGAGGCCGGGCGGCTGGGGACGGTGCTGTTCCAGTTCCCGCCCTGGTTCGCGCCCACCGCAGGGGCCGCGGAGCGGCTGGAGGAGTGCCGTCGGCGCACCGCCGGCTGGCCGGCCGCGGTGGAGTTCCGGCACCCGGGCTGGTGGCGGGAGGACCGGCGGGACGGCACGGCGGCGCTGCTGGAGCGCCTGGACACGGCTGCGGTGGCGGTCGACACGGCGCCCGGTCTGCCGCACTCCGTGCCGCCGGTGGCCCCGGTCACCGCGCGGCGGCTGGCGGTGGTCCGGTTCCACGGCCGCAACCCGGCCTGGGGAACGGGCAGCAAGGAGGAACGGTTCCGCCACCGCTACACCGATGCCGAACTCGCCGAGTGGCTGCCCCGGGTCCGGGACATGGCCGAACGGGCCGACGAGGTCCATGTGCTCTTCAACAACTGCTGCGGCGACGCCTCGGCCCGCGCCGCGGAACGGATGCGCCGGCTCCTCGGCGGCCCGGAAACGCCGGTACCGACGGAAACAACAGAAACGGCGGTACCGAGGGAAACGGCAGAAACGGCGGAAACGGCGGAAACGGCGGGACCACCCGGCTGACCCACCGGTGACGTTCGGGCGGACGTACGGACTCGGGCGACCCCGCCCCGGCGCCCCGCACGCGCCGGCCGCCCCGGCCCGTCGCCCGCGCCCCCGGGCGCCCCGTACCCCGCACTCGCAGGCGCCCCCGAGCACCCCGCACCCCGAATCCGGCACCCGCACCCGGCACCCGAATCCGGCGCCCGAACCCGCCCCCGGACCCGTCCGCTCATGGCCCGGCGGAGTGAATCGCAAAAAAATCCGCGCGAGGTGTCGAGAACCCGTCCCCCGCTCCGACGTCCCCTGTGAGAGTTGCCCACGAGGGGCGGCCGCGGAAGACAGAGGAGTCGAACCATGAAGTATCTGGTGATGGTGCAGGGCGCCCAGGCGGACTACGACGCGATGGCCGGCAAGGCCTCCGACCACAGCCCGGCCTGGAGCCAGGAGGACATGCAGGCGATGTTCTCCTTCATGAACGAACTCAACAACGACCTCGCCGAGACCGGCGAGATGATCGACGGCCAGGGCCTGACCGAGCCCGCGCAGACCCGCCTGGTCGGCCCCGGCAAGGACGGCCGCCCGGTGATCACGGACGGTCCGTACGGCGAGACCAAGGAGGTGCTGGCCGGCTACTGGGTGCTGGACTGCGCCAGCCTGGAGCGGGTCACCGAGATCGCCGCGCGCATCACGCAGTGCCCGGCGCCCGAGGGCGCGCCGAACCCGCCGGTCGTCATCCGCCGGATCCAGGAAGGCGGCGGAGGCGACGTGTGAGGCGTACCGCCGAGACCGAGGACCTGCTGCGCCGGCACGCGCCGCAGGTCCTCGGCGCGCTCGTACGCCGTTACGGGCACTTCGACGCCGCCGAGGACGCCGTGCAGGAGTCGCTGCTCGCGGCCGCCCGGCAGTGGCCCGAGAAGGGGCTGCCGGAGAATCCGCGCGGCTGGCTCATCAAGGTCGCCTCCCGCCGCCTCACCGATCAGCTGCGCAGCGACGAGGCGCGCCGCCGCCGCGAGGAGACGGCCGCCGCGCTCACCCCGCGCGACTCCTTCACCGCGCCGCCGCCCGGCGAGAGGCGTGCCCCGTCCGAGGACGACACCCTCACCCTGCTCTTCCTGTGCTGCCACCCGGATCTCGCGCCCGCCGCGCAGATCGCGCTGACCCTGCGGGCCGTCGGCGGTCTGACCACGGCGGAAATCGCCCGCGCGCACATGGTGCCCGAGGCGACGATGGCACAGCGGATCAGCAGGGCGAAGAAGCGGATCCACGGCGTCCCGTTCCGCCCGCCGGGCCCCGAGGACCACGAACAGCGGCTCGCGGCCGTGCTCCAGGTGCTCTACCTCATCTTCAACGAGGGCTATACGGCCACCTCCGGCAGCCATCTGCACCGGGCCGCCCTCGCCCGCGAGGCGATCCGGCTGACCCGCTCCGTACGCCGGCTGCTGCCCCGGAACGGCGCCGTGACCGGTCTGCTGGCGCTGATGCTGCTCACCGACGCCCGCACCCCCGCGCGCACCGGCCCGCACGGCGAACTCGTACCGCTGGACGAGCAGGACCGGAACCGCTGGGACCGCGAGACGATCGCCGAGGGGGTCGCGCTGGTGGAGGAGGCGCTGCGCCAAGGCCCGGCCGGGGTCTACCAGTTGCAGGCGGCGATCGCCGCGCTGCACGACGAGGCCGCACGCGCCGAGGACACCGACTGGCCGCAGATCCTCGCCCTCTACGACATCCTCGTACGCCGGGCCCCGGAGCCCATGGCCGAACTCGGGCGGGCCGTGGCCGTCGCCATGGTGCACGGACCGGGGGAAGGGCTCGCCGAGGCCGGGAAGCTGGAGGACCGGCTCGGTGGTCATCACCGGTTCCATGCCGTGCGCGCCCATCTGCTGGAGAAGGCGGGGGACACCGAGGGCGCCCGCGCCGCCTACGAGTCGGCGGCCCGGCACACCCTCAGCCTGCCGGAGTCGCGCTATCTGCTGATGCGCGCGGCCCGGCTGCCGCGCGACTGAGCGCCGCTGAGCGCGGCTGAATGCCCCCCGGGCCGGCCGGGGCCGGGGGACGGGACGGACACGCGTTACGAGCCGCTGCCGCAGCCCGGTCCGGCGGCAGCGGTCACCGGACCCGGCCGCACCGCAACCGCAACCGTCGCCGAACCGCAACGCGCCGCCGAGCCGCCCCCGACACCGAGCCACCACCGCCCGACACCGAACCGGACCGGACGCGCGCACCGAACCCGACCGTGTCCGAATCGGAGCCCGCACCCGACCCGGCCGCCGCCGGACCCGAGCCCGTACCGGACCGCGATCGTCGCGGACCGGGGCCCTACCCCCGTCCGCGGCCGTCACCGGCCCGGCCGTCTCCGGAGGCACTCCCACCGTTTCGGCGCCAAAATGACGATGACTTGCGGCACAGCCGTTCCCACCGGGGCGTGCGGTCGCTAGCTTTCCCTTCCAACACGACACTGTCCGCAACCCGGACGCCATCGACCGCACGCCGGACAGCGCACCCCGTATCCGTCATCGCCGTCTGCCGGAAGGACCCTCCATGGAGTCACGCACGGCCCGCAGAGCCACCGCGGCCTTCGCCGCGTCCGCCCTCGCCGCGCCCCTGCTGCTCGCCTCGGCCTCCCCCGCGTCCGCCACCCCGGACCCGGCCAAGAAGGCCGAGGCCCTCGCCCGGAAGCTGGTCGCGAAGTCGACCGCCGAGGGCGCCCACCGTCACCTGGAGCGGTTCCAGGCGATAGCCGACTCGGCCGAGGGGCACCGCGCGGCCGGTTCGCTCGGCCACGACGCCTCGGCCGCGTACGTGTACCGGACCCTGAAGAAGGCCGGTTACGAGGTCTCGTACGACGAGTTCGAGTTCGTCTACACCGAGACGCTCGCCGAGAAGCTGACGGTGCTCGCCCCCGAGCAGCGGGACGTCGAGATCTCGGCCATGACGTACACCAAGAGCACGCCGGAGGGCGGAGTCGAGGCTGCCCTCGCCGCCGTCCCGGTGGACGACACCAGCGGCTGCGAGGCCGCCGACTACGAGCAGGCGAACGTCACCGGCAAGGTCGCGCTGATCCGGCGCGGCGGCTGCTCCTTCGCGGAGAAGCAGGCCGCGGCCGCGGACGCCGGTGCCGTCGCCGCCGTCGTCTACAACAACACCGAGGGGGCCCTCTCCGGCACCATCGGCGACGCGGAGGCCGGCCGGATCCCCACCGGCGGTGTCACGCAGGCCGACGGCGAGGCCCTGGTGGCCCTGGCCGCGAAGGGCGGGGTCGAGGTCTCGCTGGAGATCCGCGAACTCCAGGAGCCACGCACCACCCGCAACGTCGTCGCCGAGACCCGCGGTGGCGACCCGGGCGGGACGGTCATGCTCGGCGCGCACCTCGACTCCGTCTCCGAGGGCCCGGGCATCAACGACAACGGCTCCGGTTCCGCCGGGCTGATCGAGGTCGCCCTGAAGCTGGCCGACACCCACGACAAGCCGGCGAACAAGGTCCGCTTCGCCTGGTGGTCGGCGGAGGAGAACGGGCTGCTCGGCTCCGAGGCCTATGTCACCGGGCTGTCCGAGCAGGAGAAGAAGCGGATTCCGCTCTATCTCAACTTCGACATGATCGCGTCGCCGAACCACGGCACCTTCGTCTACGACGGCGACGACTCCGACGGCGTCGGCGAGGGCCCGGGCCCGGAGGGCTCCGCGCAGCTGGAGAAGCAGATCACCGACTTCCTCGACGGCCGGAACGAGCCGCACGAGGGGACGGACTTCACCGGCCGCTCCGACTACGGGCCGTTCATCGAGGCGGGCATCCCGTCCGGCGGCACGTTCACCGGCGCCGAGGGCATCAAGACCGAGGCGCAGGCGGCCAGGTACGGCGGCGAGGCGGGCGTGGCGTACGACCCGTGCTACCACGCCGCGTGCGACGACCTGTCGAACATCAACATGAAGGCGTTCGACATCAACATCGACATCATCGCGAACGCCGTCGGCACCTACGCCCACGACCTGAGCAGGCTCGGCGAGCCGGTCGGGAGCGCGCCCAGCGACGGCGGCGCGGGCAGCGGCGGAGGACTGCACGACGGCCACGGCCGCGTGACGGAGTAACAGACGGCGGGAGGACCGGCCGGGCCCGGCGGCCCGTGCACCGGCTCTCACCCGTACGGCGCAGAGGGCGCCGAGCGGCACTCGCTCGGCGCCCTTCGCGCGCCCCCGCACAGCCCCCGCACGCCCCCTTTCACCCACACGCCCCATTCACCCGATGGTCTTCTTTACGGCTTTTATGCTCCTGCGCCATGGCTGCGCCCGGAGCGTCAGGACCGGTAGGCTTTCCGTGTGATCTTCAAGCGCATCGGAAACGGGCGGCCGTACCCGGACCACGGCCGGGAAAGCACCCGACAGTGGGCGGACGTCGCCCCACGCCCGGTCCGCCTGGACCAGCTCGTGACCACCAAGGGCCAACTCGACCTCGAGACGCTGCTCGCCGAGGACTCGACCTTCTACGGGGACCTGTTCGCCCATGTCGTGAAGTGGCAGGGCGACCTCTATCTGGAGGACGGTCTGCACCGCGCGGTGCGCGCGGCGCTCCAGCAGCGGCAGGTGCTGCACGCGCGCGTGCTCGAACTCGACTGACGCCGCGTTTCCCGGCCGGCACCCCACCCGGTTGCCCTTTCGGACCTTCTTGTTGACGGTGCGGTTGGCCCTTTCGGGTCGCTCTGCCCGCCACGCGTTGATCGTTTAGTAGTCAGAAATGACCACTCGGACTACCCTTGCTCCATGAGCATGCTGACACCCCCCGGCATGGGCGGTAAGTACCGGATCACCGGGAACCGGTACCCGCGAATGCGCAGGCCCCGGCACCGGCGCCGGTTCTTCGTCGCGGCCTCCGGCGCCGCGGTCGCCCTGTCGCTCGTGGGGTGGGGCTCGCTCCAGCTCGTCGACATCTTCACCGGCAACGGCGGCACGGCCCGGGCCGCGGGCGGCGGCAAGGGCTGCTCGGCGCAGCGGACCGGAGCGTCGCCCTCCGCCAAGGCGACGGCCTCGAAGCTCCCGAAGCCCGGCGAGATCACGGTGAACGTCTACAACGCCACGACCCGCAGCGGACTGGCCAAGGACACCGCCGACGCGCTGAAGAAGCGCGGCTTCAAGATCGGCAAGGTCGACAACGCCTCGGCGGAGTACGACAAGAAGGTCAAGCAGTCCGGACTGCTGCTGGGCGCCCCGAAGGCCGCCGACGGGGCGTTCGAGGTGCTCGGCACCCAGCTCGACGGGACGAAGACCGTCCGGGACACGCGCAAGAGCGAGGACGTGGACCTGATCATCGGCGACGCGTTCAAGAAGCTGGAACCGGCCAAGTCCGCGGAGCGCGCCCTGACCGCGCTGGCGAACCCGTCACCGGAGCCGTCGGCGAGCTGCTGACCCGCGCGTCCCGCCGACGGGGGAGGGCCGGACCGGACCGTCAGGCGCCGGCCGTGCCGTACATGCGGTCGCCCGCGTCGCCCAGCCCGGGAACGATGTAGCCGACCTCGTTGAGCCGCTCGTCCACCGAGGCCGTCACGACCGTGACCGGGGCGCCGTCCAGCTCGCGTTCCATCAGCTCGACGCCCTCGGGCGCCGCCAGCAGGCAGATCGCGGTGACGTCGTCGGCGCCGCGCGAGATCAGTTCGTTGATCGCGGCGATCAGGGTGCCGCCGGTGGCCAGCATCGGGTCCAGCACGTACACCTGGCGGCCCGAAAGGTCGTCCGGCATCCGGGTGGCGTAGGTGGAGGCGGTCAGCGTCTCCTCGTTGCGGACCATCCCGAGGAAACCGACCTCCGCGGTCGGCAGCAGCCGCACCATGCCCTCCAGCATGCCCAGCCCGGCCCGGAGGATCGGCACCACCAGCGGGCGCGGGTGCGAGAGCCGCACCCCGGTCGTCGCCGTCACCGGGGTCTCGAGGTCGACCTGCTCGGTGCGTACGTCCCGGGTGGCCTCGTAGGCCAGGAGGGTCACCAGTTCGTCGGCGAGCCGCCGGAAGGTGGGGGAGTCGGTGCGCTTGTCGCGCAGCGTGGTGAGTTTGTGCGCCACCAGCGGGTGGTCGACGACGTGGATCCGCATGCCGTCGACAGTAACCGAGCCCCGGACCGGCCCGCGCCCCGCGTCCCGTGCGGCCTGCGCCCCGCGTCCCGGACGGCCCCGCACGGGCGGCCCGGGGCAGACCTTGCACGGCGGCCCGGAGCGGAGCCGCACGGCGGGCCGGAGCCGGGTTCCGGGTTGCGCCGCCGCCGGTCCGGGCGGATGCCGACCCCCGGACCGGTGTGATGATCGGTTCGCATCATTCGGCCCGGCCGGGGGAAAGTGGGAGGACATGGACGTCCCGGACCGCGGGGCCCGGGACGTGGCCGACCGGATCTGCCGCCCCGCCGTGAGCGAGGCCGTATGGGGTGGTGTGGACCATGCCGGACCAGAAGAACAGCCGCGACGAACCCGCGCCGGCCGCGCCCGCCGGATCCGCCGGATCCGCCGGATCCGCCGGATCCGCCGCCGGCGAGCCCGGCGAGTTCGGTGAGCAGAGCGCGGCGGCCCGGCGCCGCCGGCGCGCCCAGTTCCTGCGGGAACTGAACGAGGCGAAGGAGCTGCGGGACCGGGTGCAGCCCCGCCGCGCCCGCGCCGCCCGGATGCGCCAGCAGATGCGGATGCGTACGTTCCGTTGGTGACGGTGAGCCGCCGCTTCCGGTTCTCCGGGCTGGACTGAACAGGGACTCTCGCAGGACTGGTGCACGACGCACAGCCGAAGACCTCTCACAACGGCGAGGTTTCTGCCACGATTCCGAGTGGACGGGACCGCGGTGCCGATCGTGGCCCCGTTCGCAGCCCGGCACACGCCTATGACCAGTGGGAGAGTCACGGTGTACTTCGCCGCACTGCTCGCGCGCACCGAAGACGGGTGGGAAGCGAGCGACACAGAACTCGACGATGTGGAGTCCCTGGCGGACCTGGCGGACCTGGCCCGCGAGGCTTCGACCGACGACGACACGGTGATCGCCTTCATCGAACAGGAGGACGCCTGGTTCGGCGTCGTCCGGGTGGACGGCGAAGAGGACCCGCGCATCTACGTCTCCGACGCCGCGGCGGCCGCCCGCAGCTCGTACGGCGAGATCCTGCTCACCGACGAACTGCTCGGACGGGACCCGGACGACCTCGACGTGCTGGTCGACCTCGACGGCACGGAGGACGGCGAACCCGACCAGGAGGAGGACGAGCCGTCGGACGACGAAGCCGTGCCGCCCGGCCCGATTGGAGAATCCGTTCTGCTGGAGGATCTCGGGATGTCGGCGAAGGAGCTGCTGTCCCTGGAGAGCGACGCGCTGGGAGCCATCGCGGACGCACTGGGCTGCGAGGAAATCCTGGAGGCCGTGCGCTGAGGGAGGACCCCCGCGAGCGAGGGTCCTCGGTCCACGGGCAAGGGACCTCGGCCCGCGAGCAAGGGACCTCGGCCCGCCCGCGAAACGAGGGCTTCGGCTTCGGCTTCGGCTTCGGCTTCGGCGTGTGAACGAAACGCGCTTCGAGCGGTGGTGGACGGGGCGGGCCCCGGACAGCGGACGGGGCGGTTCCGGGGCGGTGGCCGGTCCGGGCTTTGGGCAACGGACGGGCGGGCCCCGAGCACACACGGCACGCGGGCACGCGGGCACGCGGGCACGTGGACGGGCCGGCTCCGGTACACGAGGCACCACCCGGCACGGGGCCGGCCCGGGCGCGCGAAACGGCTCGGCTCCGTACGCGGCTCGCCGCACGCACGGCACGCCCCGTGCACGGCGCTCGGCACGCCCCGTGCACGGCGCTCGGCACGCACGGCGCTCGGACGGGGCGGGCGGGCACGGGGCCCCGGCCCGCGTCCGGCCGACCGGCGTCACCGCCCGACGATGACCGACACTGTCCCCATGGAACGCACCCCCGACGCCCGGCAGCCGGGGACCCCGCCCGGCCCGGGAACCCCCGGCCCGGCCCGGACCCCGACCGAAGCCCGGGCAGGGGATCCGGCGCCCGGCCCGTCCGCACCGTCCGGCACGGCGCCCAACCCGGCCTGCGGCTCTTCACCCGGCCCGGAGTCGACCCCGGCCTCCGCCCCTTCACCCGCCCCGGGGTCCGCTCCCGCGCCCAGCCCGGCCTCCGCCCCTTCACCCGCCCCGGGGTCCGCTCCCGCGCCCAGCCCGGAATCCGCCCCTCCACCCGGCCCCGGGTCCGCTCCCGCGCCCAGCCCGGAATCCGCCCCTCCACCCGGCCCCGGGTCCGCTCCCGCGCCCAGCCCGGAGTCCGCCCCTCCACCCGCCCCGGGGTCCGCTCCCGCGCCCAGCCCGGCCCCCGGCCCCGGCCCGGCCGCCGAGCCCGCGTACGGCCCCGTGCCCGACCCGGTGCGCGCCCCCTGGGTCGCGCCGATGCGGCTCGCGCTGGAGGAGGCCGTACGGGCGCCGCGCACCGGTGACGTACCGGTCGGCGCCGTCGTACTCGGCCCGGACGGCACCGTGCTCGGACGCGGCCGCAACGAGCGGGAGGCGACCGGCGACCCGACGGCGCACGCCGAGGTCCTCGCGCTCCGGGAGGCGGCGCGCGCCGCCGGGGAGTGGCGGCTGTCCGGCTGCACGCTGGTGGTGACGCTGGAGCCGTGCACGATGTGCGCGGGCGCCAGCGTGCTGGCCCGGGTCGACCGGGTCGTTCACGGAGCGCTCGATCCGAAGGCCGGCGCCGCCGGATCCCTCTGGGACGTCGTACGGGACCGGCGGCTGAACCACCGGCCGGAGGTCGTCCACGGGGTGCTCGCCGAGGAGTGCTCCGAGCTGCTCACCCGCTTCTTCCGCGGCCCCGGCGGCGGCTGACCGCACCCCGCGGACCGCTCACCGGCGGGGCCCCGGGAACCGATTTCGAACCACGGGGCACCATCCGCTAGGCTTCCTCTCGGTAGCGTGTCCGAGCGGCCGAAGGAGCTCGCCTCGAAAGCGAGTGAGGGGGCAACTCCTCCGTGGGTTCAAATCCCACCGCTACCGCAGGTGGACGAAGGGGCCCGGCTCATCGAGCCGGGCCCCTTCGCGCGTCTCCGTCTCAGTTTCCGTCTCAGTTGGTCCGGCCAGTCGCTGCCCGGCCAGGCGCACACGGCTTTGCTGCCATCCCGGGCGTGGCTCTCGGTGGGATACGTGAGACTGTCTTCGTGTCCACGATCGGTTTCCTCATCGCGGTTTCCCCATGGTTGATCTTGGTTGGGATGCTTCTGCTTATCATCCCTGGACCGGTTCAACGCTGGGTGTCGACGTCCATTGAGCGCTTCGAGCGACGGCGCGCCGACTTGGGTCTGCGTCGAGCTGCTCCGCTTCTGACGCAGATACTGCTACTGCCACCTCGTATACAAGATCGAGTCGGCGGCCACGGATTGGCCGCTCTGTATGTAGTGCGGTGGTGGCGCGCCCGACCCCTGGCCGGGCCAATTAAGACAGTCCGGTTTTTCTTGCTGCTATTCGTCTTGGCGCACGTTGCTGACATGGCCGACTGGGAGAACTTAAGGTTGAGCGCTGATCCGGGACCGCAGCCCGGCATAGTGCAGGAACTGCTCAGCAACATTTTGGCTGTGCCGATTTCGGTGCGTGACTGGGATATGTCTGCGATCGGTAAGGTAACGGGGTTTCTCCTCTTCACCCTAATCCTGATCGTTGAAGTGCGAGTCATCAATCGCATGAACCTCAGCAATTCTGGCAACGGCGCGATGTATGCCGCCTATGACCTAGAAAGCCTCGACGGCTACCCGATCAAGGAAAGTGCGCGAACGGAGGACCGGCGCTCCTGGCCTGTCGTTGCACTGTTTACGGTCGCAGCTCAGTGCGCCACGGTTCTCCGTCGCTGGGAGGAAACCCAGCCGGACTGCCAGATCCCGCGAGTTTCCATGCAGCCGGTTGAGCGCGCCGTCTGGATGGCCCATCGCACCCGCCGAGCCAGAGCCAGACGGCACAATGAAAGGCAGTTCAAGACTCATGCCGCGCTGGTGGTGGGCGCGCTACGAAGGGCCGAAGCCCGGCAGGACTCCGAGCCGGGCCGCGCCCTTGAAGACCTCATCGTGATGTTGCTGACGATCGCCGAACGCTACGCCGAGGGCCGTGTCGACGACCTTCTCGACGCAGGCCAATTGGCCGGTGTGGCTCCGGCCGCACCAAGGGAACGCCTACGGCTTCTCGTGGTGGGCGCCGTGGTTGTGCTGGTCATGGCTGGTGCGTCCGTCATTGGATTGCCTGATGCTGCCCTCGTTCCTTTACTGCCGGCAGTGGTGCTGTTCGTTGCAGTCATCTTCAACCGCAGTCGGATACCAAGTGCTGGGCAGCTCACCGATTTCCTCATCCCTCGGTGAGGCCGGAGAACCTGCTGCAGCCCTCTCCGCTCACCACAGGACAGCATTATGGGCGGATAGCGCATCTTGAGTTGTAGCATCCTGGTCGGCACGTCAGCATGATCCGCGAGGGGGCCACCTCGACATTAAGCAGCCCCCTCGACTTATTTTATCAACTATGCGCGACCACTTGGACCGTCGATAGGACTGTTTCTTTCCGGTTCCCAGATGAGTCCATCGACCTGCCGGGCAACATCGCTACGGACGGAGTCCACCATGTGCTGATACCTCGCAGCCATGGCCGTGGAAGACCACCCCATCAGCCCCATGACGGCCCGCTCCGGTACTCCCAGGATGAGCAGCACCGTGGCCGCTGTGTGCCGGGCATCGTGCAACCGGCCGTCTCGAACCTTGGCGACGGACAACAGCTCCTTCCAGTCGTCGTAGTCCGTTCGGGGTGACGTTCCACGGCCGGTCTCGGTGGCGAAGAGCCAGCCCTCGTCTGTCCAGCGGTCGCCGGCCGCCGCCCGCTCGGCTTCCTGCCGGGCTTGGTGGGTGCGCAACAGGTCCACGAGCTGTTGGGGCAGTCCTACGGCCCGCCGCCCCGCGCGGGACTTCGTGTCGGCCGTCTCCGGGTTCGTCCGGCGCCGCTGCGGGCAGTACCCGGCTTTTCGCCCGCAGGTGTCACCGCAGCCGTGCGCGTACCGCGGCCGCCGTCGACTGCGGCGCACCATGATGACGCCGTTGTCGAGGTCGACGTCACTCCACTTGAGCCCGAGCGCTTCGCCCTGCCGGAGCCCGAGGGCGAGCGCCACGGCCCAGCGAGCGGCGTTGCGGCGGCGGTCCGCCGCCCGGAGCAGGCGGCGGACCTCTTCGACGGTGTACGGCTCGATCTCCTCTTCCCGGACGCGCGGCGCCTTGGCGAGCCGTACCGGATTCTGCCCGAGGTGCCCACGCCGTACCGCCTCGTTCAGGGCCGTGCGGAACGTCCGGTGCACCTGGTGAGCCGTGGCGGGCCTGCTGCCGGTCGCCTGCATCCTCGCGTAGAAGTGCTCGATGTGCTCCGGCTTGAGCCGGTCAAGGCGGTGCGCTCCGAGGCCGGGGATGAGGTGCTTCCGGACCGCGACACCGTAGCCGACCATCGTGTTCTCGTTGACGGCGAGCGGGGCAATGTTCTCGATCCAGTGCGTCAGCCAGGTCCTGACGGTCCAGGCCCGGCCCGGCTTCCGCACACTCTTGGCGTCACGCTGGCGCTCCAGGTCCCGCACAGCCGCGGTGACCTCGGCGCGGGTCTTCCGCTCGACATGGCGGCGGTCCGGCTTGCCGTCGTCTCGTACGCCGACGGTCACACGGCCGTGCCACTTGCCGTCCTTGCCGAGGTAAACCGATGACCGGCCGTTCGGCTGCCGGGTGCGCTTCCTGTTCTCATCTGTCATGGGGATCTCCTCAAACGGCCACGGTGTGAGCCGGGCGGTGGGGCTGGCGGCGACGGCTGTTCACGAATTCGGGAACGGCATCGGCCGGCACCCGGCGCAGCCCTCCGACCGTGATGGACTCCAGCTCGCCCGAGCGGATGAGCCGAAAGCAGACGGTCCGGCCGACGCTCAGGCGCCGGGCGGCTTCTTCGACGGTCAGCAGCACGACCGTGGGGTCGTAGGCCAGCTCACCGGATTCGGGCCGATCGCCCACGGTCCGGCCCTCCGGCTCGGCCGTGACATGTGACAGTGCGACAGCTGTGACAGTCATGACCCGCCCCCGTGTTCGGGAGCGCGGTAACCACCGTCGGCGCGCAAGAGCTGTGAGTCCGCGACCATGCGGGAACAGGTCTGGCGAACCAAGCTCGGGTCGATCCCGGTCGCCTCGGCGATGCCCTTGGGCTTGGCTCCCGGGTTCGCCCGGACGTAGCGCAGGACATCGGCGCGGGTGTCGCCGATGGTGTGGTCGGTGGCGGGGCCGTCGAGCAGCTGCCAGGCTCCGGCCGCCGCGTGGAACTGCAGCGCGTATTCGGCTTCGTCCACGTCGCGGCCGGTGACGTGTAGTACGCCGTCGGCCTTGCCGCGGGCCCGCTTGAGTACGAGCGTGGCGTCTGCGGCTCCGGCCAGTCCGTTGGTGCCGGAGACCTCGGTGAGGAAGTCGTCCGAGCCTGCCTTGCGGACGTGGTGGACCAGGACGACGGCGACGCCGTAGTGATCGGCGAGCCGCTTTGCGTGGCCGACGGCGGCATAGTCGGCGTCGTAGGCGGAGGCTCCGGGGGCGGAGGCGCCGCGCATCTTGGCGAAGACGTCGATGACGACCATGCGGGCGTCCGGGTTGCGGTCCAGCCAGTTGGCAATTGCCTCGTTCCCGCCCTGCGGAAGCGGCGGGCACTGGGTGGCCAGGGTCAGCCCGGCCGGGGCCGGGGCGCCGCCCAGGATCTTGCCCATACGGGACTGGAGACGGCGCGGCGTGTCCTCCAGGGCGAGGTAGAGCACCGGGCCGCCGTCGACGGGCACCGTGTCGAACGCCCGGCCGCCGGCCGCGACCGAGAGCCCGAGCCCGAGGGACATCCAGGACTTGCCGACCTTGGGCGGCCCGCACAGCAGGTTCACGCCCTCGGAGAGGATGCCGGGCACGGCCCATTTCGGCTCGGGGAACTCGGTGGCCATCAGCTCGGCCGCGCTCCAGGCGGTGCGGGTGCGCTCCCGCGAGCCGGGCTCGGCCGGGGCCGGGGGCGGACCCTCCGGCACGGAGTACAGGTGCTGCGGGGTGAGCGGGTCGAGGGTGGTCATGCCGCCACCTGCCGGGGGCGCCGCGCTCCGGCTCGCAGGCCGGAACGGATCGTGCGCTGCGTCTCGCCGGGCCTCTGCCCGACCTGAGCGGCGGCGTCGGCGAGCCAGGCCGCGACGGCGTCCTCGGCGAGCGCGCCCCCGGCAACAAGCTGTCCGAGGGCGACGGCGGCGAGGTACAGCGCGTTGTTGTGGCCGTCCGGGGGCGAGGTGGTCACGCGCTCCAGCTCGGCCGTCACGGCGGCGCGCAGGTAGGCGCCGCGGCGGTCGGTGGCCAGCGGCACCGCGATGGGCTTTTGCGGCGGCAGGGGTGCCGGGCGCAGCAGCTCGGCGAGCCAGCTCGGGAGCGGCGCGGGCTCGGTGTCGAGGGTGACGGCGTAGGACCGGCCGCCCACGATGCTCCCGGCCGCGACGACGTAGCCGCCGTGCGCGCGGGTGTCGACCTTCGGGGCGAGCTTGCCCGCGCTGTTACGCAGCTGCTCGCCCTCGGGAGCGGTGAAGTACAGGTGTGCGCCGCCGCTGCCCGTGGCGACCGTGTACGTCTCGGGCGGGTGCGGGGTGGCGGCCTTCTCCTGACACAGGGCACGGAAGGTGTCGGCGCCGTCCGGGCCGGTCTCCTCGGGGTGCTTGGGCCTGTCGAGGTCGACCACGACCAATCCGGAGGGACCGGCAGCGATGCCGATGTTGTACGGGGCGTGGGCCCAGCACCGGGCGATGCGGTCGGGGTCGGTGGTGGCCCGGGTCTCCCACGAGGTGATGACGGGGCGCTTGCCGCCGGGGATGAGGGGGAAGACGTGCCAGCCGCGTTCGGCGGCGGCCAGGGCGGTGCGGGGCAGCGCTGAAGCGCTGGGGTAGGGCATTCTGGTGTCTCCTTCTCGGCTTTCGGCCGGGTTGGGGACCGTGGCGGGCGACACTTCTTGGTCGGAGGCGCCCGCCACGGGCACAGCTAGGCCGCGTTGCGGCGGTGGGTCGGGAAATCCAGGACGGTCGCGAGCGGCTTCGGCGCGGGCTGGCGCGGCGCCTTGACCCGCCCGGCCGGTGGCGGCTCCGGTGCCTCGGGTACGGGCTGGAAGGCGGCGCAGGCGGCGGCCTCGGCCTCGTCCCGGCGGCGGGCCCGTCGGTGGCCAGCCACGCAGACCGGTCCGGCGATGGCGGCGGGGGCGATGAGCACGGCCGCCGCGATGAGGTCGGCGCTCACGGGGTGTCTCCCTTCACGGTGTCGAGGAGTTCGGGCAGGGTGCCGCCGACGGCGGCCAGGCGCTCGGCGATGGCCTGCCAGGAATCCGGGTCGATGCTCATCAGCCCGTGGACGGCGGCCGGGAGGTCGCCCCGGGCGTGCGCGTTGAGGGCGTCCCGAAGCTCTCCGGCGGCCATGAGCGTGATGCGTTCGGGCATGGGCGGTGCCTCCGTCTCTCAGAGGTCGCGGACCGCGTCGACCACGGCGCGGGTGAGGTCGGTGACCGGCTCGGCCGCCCCGGTGCTGGCGAGGTAGAAGCCGAACATCACGGCGATGAACGCGGAGCCGTAGCCGAGGGATTTGAACTTCAGCAGCGCGGCCAGGGCGGCGCCGAAGAGGACGACGAGCGAGATGGTGACGACCATGACGGGGTCTCCTTGTCGGGTCAGCGGGTGCCGTCGCGGTGGATGCGGGCGGCGAGGTTGAACAGGTGGCGTCCGATGCGGATGCGCTTGCGGTCGCCTCGGCAGCGGCGGCAGGTGCGGCCGGGCTTGAGCCGTCCGCGCCGGTCGCGCTTGAGCTGGTAGCCGAAGCCACGGCAGCGGCGGCAGTTGCCGAACGGCGAAACCGCACACAAAGCGCTGTAACCGAGCGTGACGAATATGAGGAGTAGGGCAGCGAACGCGGCGAGGGTCACGAAGGGCCTCCAGGGCGGTTTTCGGGTGGTGTCGCAGGTGGGCCGCTACTTGATGACGGGCTGATCAGCGGCGGTACGGGTCGCTAGCGGGGTCGCTACCGGTAGCGGGTGCTGTTGCTGCCGGTAGCGACCCCGGACGGTCAGCTCGCGTCGCGCTTCTTGTCGCGCTCCGTAATCGCTGTGGTGATGTCGGCGCGGACGATGCCGCGCTTGTTCACCCGCTCGCCGTCGATGCGGCGGCTGATCTGCTGAGTCCTGATCCGGTACGGCTTGAGCGCTGTGGTGAGCTGCTCGGCCTTGGCCTTGGGCTCCATCTCCGCCCACGGGCCGTAGACCTCCGGCCGCAGCTCGGCCAGCCGGTCCACCACGGCCTCGGACCACACCTTGGGCTCATCGCCCGGGACGACGGCGGCGATGTCGTCCAAGAGGGTGTCGGCCGTTTCCCGGCGCTCCGGGGTCTGGCCGGCCGCCATGCCCGTCAGGGTCCCTGCCTTGATGCGCGCTTGCCTTGCCCGGTCGCAGATCAGGTCGGCGGCTGGGTTGTCGACGTAGTACGTGCGCACGATCTGCGGGTCGTCGGCGGCTCCGGCGAGGTAGCCGATGCCCTTGTCGGACCTGGTGAACGAGGTCGCCCGGATGCCGTTCTTGTACATCGAGGTGCCCAGAATCATGTCGTTTTCGGTCTGGCCCATGACACGCAGGCAGAACCGCATCCCGACGCTCGCGCTGATGGCGGTGGGCAACGAGTCGCGGTCCGGGCGCTGGGTGGCGAGCAGCAGGATGACGCCCAGGGCCCGGCCGCGCTTGATGATGGCCGTGCACAGGGCACCGGCTTCCTTGCCGTAGGTCTCGTTGGCGAACAGCTCCTGGCACTCGTCGATCGCCAGCACCAGCGGATGCAGCCCGAGCGAGCGGTTCCCCGCGAGAGCGGGCGTGACCTTGTTCTCCGGGCACTTGTCCTTGGGCAGCGAGGCGATCACCTTCGCGCGCCGCTCCAGGTCCGCATGGACGTACCGGATGGAGTCGAGCGCCGCGGCGCAGGTGGCGTCGTCAGGGCCGGAGCCGTAGTCGGCGGCGACCTTCTTGCCGATCGGGTCCAGGTCACCGGTGCCCTTCAGCTCCCAGACCAGCAGCTCGGCCAGCGGGTCGAGCGCGGCGGCCAGCAGCGGCGTGCGCAGGGAGAACGTCTTGCCCATGCCCGGCATGGCGCCGACCAGCAGGTTGTCGTACATCAGCGTCACGTCGACCCGCCGGCCGCGCTGGTCGGTGCCGAACGGCAACGGCTTGAACAGCGAGGCGGCACCGTTCTTTGCCAGCGGCCAGACGGCCGGGGGCACCTTGTTGAGCGCCTTGTCGCCCACCCACAGCACCATGCGCCCGGCGTGCTCATCCGGGACCGGCTCCGGCCACACGCAGCCCAGCGGGCGCCGCAGGCCGGAGGCCAGCCGCTCGCGGCGGTCGAGGATGTCCGCGACCGTCACGCCGTACGGGAGGTCGACGTCCGCGCGCCAGCCGGGTCCGTCGCGGGTGATGGGAGCGGGGAACTTGATGCCGTCCCCGCCCTTACCCAACGCCTTGTTGATCTCGGCGTGCCCCAGGGCGCCCAGGGCGCGTTCCACGATGGTGGACGTCAGCTTCTCCACCTCGGCGTTCACCACGGCGCGGGTGATGACGGGGCGGTCGGCGGGCGCTCCGGCGAAGCCGAATGCGGCAACCGTGGCGGCCACGGCGACGGCCAGCAGCCAGCCGGGGGCGAGAACGTAGAGGGCGAGAGCGGCGGCGGGGCCGACGATCAGGGCGAGGGTGAACAGGATGCCGCGCATCCGTACCCGCGCGTCCCGCTGCCGGGACAGCTTGAGGTAGTCGGCCGCGTCCTCCCGCCGTACGGCGGCCAGCCGGACCGGCTCGCCCTCGGCGTCGGCCACCCACCGCAGCGAGCCGCCGATGAACCGCGCCACGCCGACCGGGGCCCGTGCGGCGAGCGTCCCGGCGTAGAGCGGCAGCCGGACGGCATGGAAGGCCAGGGAGTGACCGGTGTGCCCGGCCAGCCACCCGAGCGCGTCAAGGAACTCCGGCTTCGACCGCGCCCAGGCCGGGATCACGTCCCGGCGCTTAGCGGCCCGGATACGGTCCATCAGCCCCGGGCCGGTCGGCTCTGGGGAGTCGACCATCACTGGCCGGTCGTCGTCCGACTCCGACACCGGCGTATCGGGCCGGGAGTCGGACGACTCGCCAGCCGACCCGTGCGGGGCGCGGTCGGCCGACTGGTCGGCGGTCGGGTCGGCCGACTCGGTGCGGGCCGACCGTGCCTTGCCGAGGTCGACCACGTCGGCCCCGGAGTCAGCGGTCATGTCGGCTTCGAGTCGCGCGAACAGCTCCCGCTCATGGTTGTTGTCGTCTGCGTGCTTCACTGGGACTTCCTTCCTCAACGGGAGGGGTAGGTCGGGGCTCGGTCATCGCTTTGGTCGGTTGAGAACCGGGCCCCGGCGGGTGTTGAACCTAGGGCCGCTTGAGCCCTGGAACCCTGAGAAGAAATCAGGGCTGATTGGCGCTCAGGGTTGGCTACAGGTCGAACAGGCCGCACTGATCAATCGGGGTCGGGGGAAGCTGCTTGCGGGCCCGCCGGGCGGCGGTGGTGTGGCAGTCGGAGCACCAGGCGCGCAGCTCGCCGGCCGGGAGCCGGGCCGCGGCCACATCGGTGGCGAGCGGGTCGACGGGTGCGGCCATGAGCCGGACCAGGTGCCCGTGTTTGCTGGTGTAGTGGTCGTGCTCGTGCGGGCACCGGCCCTCGCCCTTGGTGTGGGGGCTGCCGCAGGCGCCCTCGCACTGGCAGCGGTAGCCGGCCGTCTCCATCACCGTGGTGAACACGGCGGCGCCGACGATGGGACGGGACTTCACGCCGCCACCCCCCGCGTGCCAGCTTTCGCGCGGCTTCGGAGCAGCCGCAGGGCGACAGCCGCTTGCAGCGGGACGACGCCGTTGCCCAGTGCCTTGAGCTGAGCGGTGCGCGACAGGCCCGGCACGGCGGTGACGTGACCGGCCTCCAGGCCCATCATCCATTCCACGAACGCGGGGCTCAGGCGTCCTCGATCGTCAGTTGCCCAGGGGGCACGACGGCCCGTGACCGCCTCCCACCGCGCGACGGCCGGGGCGTACTCGCCCCAATCCGGTGCGCCGCCGACGGTAGCGCCAGGTCGCCCTTGCTGCCGCGTTGGTTCGGGCCGCCCTTCTCCCCGTCCGACGCGCGCGGCGTCGGCAGCAGGGAAACGACCGTCCGAAGGTCCGGGCCGCCCTCCCCGTGCTCGCCGGTTCCGTTGGTGTCCGAGGTCCGCGGCGTCGGCAGCAGCGTCACCACGTTCGGCAACTGATCCGCGTATCCCCTCCCCTTGCCGTCGCGGGCGCGGGGCGTCGGCAGCCGTGGCGAGGACGATGAGCCGGCGGCGCTGATGGCACGCGCCGACCTGGTCCGCGCGTACAACGCACCACTCAACATCGAACCCGAGGTCGGCAAGGTCGCACAGGACAGTGTCGAAGCCGAGTCGAAGGTGGTTCGCGACGTTCTCAAAGATCGCGTATCGGGGTCGTAGAACCCCAAGGGCACGGGCAATGTGTGGCCAGATGTGCCGGGCATCCTCGGTCCCCTTCCGCCGACCCGCGGTACTGAACGGCTGGCACGGATAACCGCCGATGTAGATGTCGACCGGCTCGACCTCACACCAGTCGGCCACCGTGATGTCCCCGAGGTTGATCACCTCGGGGTGGTGGTGGGCCAGGATGCGTGCGGCGCCGGGGTCGTTGTCCGCCACCCACGCGAGCGAGCCGCCGAACACCTGCTGTACGGCGATGTCCAGCCCGCCGTAGCCGGTGCACACCGAGCCGATCCGCCAAGCGCTCATGCCGCCGCTCCGTCCTCGTCGACCGAGTGCAGACCGCGACCGCCGGCCCGCTCGCCAAGCAGCCGATCCCGTAGAACCCGGGAGCTGGCAGCCGAGCAGTGCAGCGTCGTGCGGATCGCCTCCGCGTTGATCGCCTCGTTCTTCCACTCGGCCGTGACCTCGCGAGCTTCGGCCAGCAACTCAGCCGGCGTACGGGCCGGCTTGGGCTTCGCCTTGCCGCTGGTCTTGCGGGAACGACGCTTGGGCTTCTCCTGCTCCTGGTCCTGCTTTTCGTCGGCCGCCTCCGGCTCGGTGTCGGAGGGGGCCAGTTCACCGAGCTTGAGCAGCACGCGGGTGCGGCGCGGGGTGCGCTTGCGCCAGCGTCGCCCGTAGCGCTCGCGCAGCTCGGCACGGTCCAGCTGGCGTTGCCGCTCGCGGGTGAGCGCTTCGGTGTAGGAGGTGATCTCCCACAGCGTCATGCGCCGCCACAGAGCGAACGTCGAGACCGGGGCCAGCAGCCAGCGGGAGCGGCGGATCTTCTCCATCCGGCGCCCGGTCACCGCGCCGATGCGGGAGGCGTAGACGTGGGCGGCGATCTCGGAGAGCACCACCCACAGCAGCGGCATCGTGCCGTGCGCCAGCTTCGCCGACAGGGTGTGCCCGGCCGCGACGTTGAGCCAGCAGGTGACCAGCGTCAAGGCCCAGGGCACGAAGCGGACCCAGGCGAGCGGCATGTTCACCCGGATCAGCAACAGGTTGGCGGCCGTGAACACCGGGATCGCCACGTCGATACCGACGGGCAGCATCCACGGCGCCCCGAACCCCCACCGCTCGGCAGCGCCCGCGACGGCGTCGAAGGAGGAGACGAGACCGAGGATGCCGACCGCGCCGGCCGCCACCGCGACCGAGCCGAGAAGCCCTCGTTCCGGCTTGGACAGCGGCGGCACCCCGGCCGCCTCCGTCTCGGGTGCGGGCTTGGTGAGATCGATGCTCATCGGTCGGCACCCCCGTGGGCGCCCGGTCGTCCGGCGCGGCGGCCGTTGACGGTCGGGTGCGGCTCGGTGGTGTCGTCGGCGATGTGGTAGCCGCCGCCGTTCTGCTTGGCCGCGTACATCGCCTCATCGGCCCGCCTCAGCAGCCAGGGCAGATCTCCCGGCGGCCGGGCGGACCACGCGGCACCGATGGATGCGCCCAGGGCCAGCGGGCGCCCCTCGTAGGCCACCGGCTCGCACAGCCGCTGGTGCAGCTGCTCCAGCTCCCACGCGAGATCCGCCGGGCTGTAGACCGGGGCCACGGCGGCGAACTCGTCGCCACCGAGCCGCGCGACCTGTCCGGCGTTGTCGGCGGACCAGTCGGCCAGGCGCCTGCCGATCGCGCTCAAGGCGGTGTCCCCGGCCGCGTGGCCATGGGAGTCGTTGAGGACCTTGAAGCCGTCGAGGTCGACCACGAGCACGGCACGCGGCCCGTACGCCAGCAGGCGGCGGGCGTCCGTCTCGAAGGTCTCGCGCGTTGCCAGACCGGTCAGCGGGTCCCGGCGTGCGGCGGCCAGCTTCCGGCGCATCCACATCGTGTGCAGGGACCAGGCGGCGGCCGTGGGGGCCGCGGCCGCGAGTGCGGGGAGCAGGGTGCTCATGCCGCCACCGCCCCACGGTGGCCGGCGGACCGGCTCTTGCGGCCGCTCGGCAGCGGGTGCACCTTCAGCAGCTGCGGGGCGTAGGTCTCGATCGCCTCGGCAGCGATCTGGCTCACCCGGTCCGGCAGGCCGGGGTCGTCGGCGAGGATGTCGCGGGCGGCGTCCAGCCGGGCGGCGCGCTCCTCGTCGGTTTCGTTCTCCTCGCCGAGCCACAGCTCAAGCGGGGTGCCGAGTGCCAGCTCGGCGAACTCGGTCGGCGTCAGGGCCTCACGGTCCCCGACGAAGGTGCGGGTACGCGCAGAGCGCATGGTCAGCTCCTCGTTACGTCGGTGGGTTGGGGAGCCGTGGCGGCCGACACTGCTTGGTCGGAGGCGACCGCCACGGTGCAGGGCAGTTCAGAGATGCGTCGCCCCGTGGAGCGGAGCGAACGGGTGCACGGCCTTTGCCGTGCGGGCCGCCTTTTCGGAGGAGGCGGTGACCTCGTCACGCTGTTCAGTTCTGAAGCAACCGGCGCTGCCTTCGGCCCCTTTCACAGGGCCTTCCGGGCGCAGAGCAGCTGAGGGCACAAGATCCCTAGAGATCCTGTCCTCAACTCCTCTTTAGGAGTTGCCATGACTATGCCGCACCACCCGAAGGTCGTCAACACCTCTTGAGGACTTATGCTGAGACGGACGACGATCAGGGATGGGTGAGCACGGATGGCGAAGGCGTACGAGCGCATCGCGGACGATCTGCGCGGGCAGATCCGAACCGGTCAGCTACAGCCCGGGGCACGACTCCCCGCGGAGACGAAGCTCGTGGAGCAGTACAAGAAGAGCCTGCCGACCATCCGCCAGGCGCTGAGCACGCTGCAAGCCGAAGGGCTGATCGAGAAACAGCACGGCCGGGGCAACATCGTGCGCAAGCCGCGCCGCCTGGTGGAGCGGCGCAACGACCGGCACCAGTGGGAGAAGGACCGGGCGCGCGAGCCTGAACCCAAGCGCCGGGAGACAGGCGCCACTGAGCACGACACGGGCCTGTCTGTGTCCGATCTTGTCTTCAACGCGGAGTACCGGACCACCGAGGCCGGCCCGGATCTGGCACAGGTCTTCGGCGTTCCGGAGGGCACGCAGCTGCTCGAACGCATCTTCCGAACGAGGTACAGGGAAGAAGACGCACCGTTCAACGTGTCGCACTCGTACCTGCTCTACGACCTGGCCGCCAAGAACCCTGATCTGCTCGATGAGTCCTACGAACCCTGGCCGGGCGGCACACAGAACCAGCTGCACACGGTGGGCGTCGAGCTTGACCGCGTCGAGGAACGCGTCACGGCCCGGCCGCCGACCGTCGAGGAGATCGAGGACCTGGGCCTGACGTCCGGCACCGCCATCCTGGTCCTGCGAAAGGTGTGCATCGACATCAACGACCGCGTGGTGGAGGTATGCGACGTGACCTTGCCGGGAGACCGAACAGAGATGGTCTTCACCACCCCACTGGCACGGTGGTGACCATGACCAAGCTGATCTCGATCGTCACCGCCGTCCACGCGCCCGGCGCCCAGCACCTACCGGACGCCTACAAATCGGTAGCCGAACAGCAGCTACCGGACGGCTGGGACTGGCAGTGGATCATCCAAGAAGACGGCGAGACGGACGCCGTTTCCGGCTGGGTGCCAGACGACCGCCGGGTCAGCTTCGCCCAGGGGCGACCGGGCGGCCCGGCCATGGCGCGCACGATGGCGCTGTCACGCTGCGACGGCGAGTACATCAAGGTCCTGGACGCCGACGACATGCTCACCCCCGGCGCTCTCGCTCGCGATGTACAAGCCCTGTCCGGGCCGACGGGCGCCAGCTGGGCAACGTCCCGAGTGCTCGATCTCCTGCCCGACGGTTCCACGGCCGGGTTCGACCAGGACCCGCCAGAGGGCCCGATCGAGCGAGGCACCGTCCTCGAACACTGGAAGGCTCACGACTTCCGGGCTCCGGTCCACCCGGCAACGCTTTGCGTGCGACGTGACCTGCTCTTGGCCCTGGGCGGCTGGATGGCGCTGCCGGCCTCCGAGGACACCGGGCTTCTGCTGGCGCTCAACGCGGTCAGCCGCGGTTGGTTCACCGCAGAAACCGGACTGATGTACCGGAAGTGGCCGGGGCAGATGACCGGCCAGGCAGCGCACAGCCACGAGGCTGAGCGTTCCGCGCGCATGGCGGTGATTGCAGCTCGCGCGGATGTTCTGACGGCCATTCCCGGCTGGCGGTTCGACTTGGCACCTGAAGAGCGCTGAGCGGCGGCTGTCCGGTCACGCATGGTGTAGGCCGAGAAGGGCATCTCACGCGTCAGGGTCCACAAGTGGGTGCCTAGGGGGAGCAGGGCACACCGCTCCAGCCTTCCACGCACGACAACGCACCGCACACCGGCGACAACTGCCACCGAGGTGCGCCGCCGGACCAGGACCGAAGTCTCAGTTCCCCCGGCCTCGGCGATCCTGAGCCTGGCTGCCTCCGCCCGCGAACCGAATCCTGGTTCACCACAACCACCACCGCTGCGGCACCGCGCCTGGCGGCCCCCCCCCACGTGAACAGCCCTGCGGGTCAATACCCGTTGCCGGACTGATAGGAACGGCTGACGGTCGTCCCGCTGACGCTGCAGGATTGTCCTATGGGCCCTGCATTCAGTGACCGTGCGGACAGCGACAGTGACTGGCGTCGTTGGAGGCAGCTCGGTTATGAGTACGACCTGCACTCCGGGCAGCCCATGGGACGGAGGCGTTGGCCTGCCGCACCCATGCCACCGCGCCGAGCCGGGATTTCTCGGCGTACCGGCGTCGAACTGTTCACGGTGGTCGCAACAGTTGCTTTGGTCCCTTTCATTCAGTCACTTGCCACACAGGCAGGAGTGCAGGTCCTGGAGAGCCTGCGGCGCAGGCGCTTGCGTCGTGCAGTGCAGCATCCGGGATTGGACCAGGTTGCCTACTTCGGCGCGAAGTCGATTCTCGTGGTCGAGGAGAGGGCCGGAGTCTCGTTCCTTGTGCCTGGAGGCCTCCCCAACGATGCCCTCGATGCGCTGACAAGGGCCGACTTGATGGCGTTGGCTGCGCCAGATCCCGAGGACGGGAAGGTTGTCATATGGTGGGATGGCGATTCCAGGGAGTGGCGGCGATCAGTCGAGGCCGGATGAACAGCGACCGCCAGCGGCTCAACGAATGACGGGCGCGCCGCGACGCGACTCGCCTGCACACCGAGCACTTCACCACCGCTGTGTCCTCGCTTGGTGGAGACTCCGCCGCCGTACGCCTCGCTGGTCTCCACTCCCTGGCCGGCCTGGCCGATGACGCCGCTATCCGGGACCTCGGCCGGACGTGTATCGACGTTCCTTGTGGCCCGCCCCCGGCCGTGTAACACGGACCCCGGTCAGCAACCTTCACGATCGTCATGACCGCGCGCATCGGGCAGCAGCAGCCCTCGGGACGTGTGCTCTTCCCCCGCAAAGGCTCCACTGACCCCGAGGTCCACCCGCGCGCACTCATGGAACCGATTGATCGCCGCAAAGGCCGTGGCGTGCAGCTCGCGCCACTCCTCCAAAGTGCCGGCCACGGCACCCCGGGCCTGCCACCCGATGGCGGCCGTCGCCTCCTGTACAGCGTGAGCAGCTTCGATGACGGAGTCACCGGCGAGCATCATCACCCGTTCGAACGCCAGACCCTGCGCGGTGCTCGCGTCTGTGAGGTCCATCGTCAGCTCGTGCTCGCTCCGGGGGACGGTCCGCATCTGCTCCCGCACCTCGTACACCAAAACGGCGGCATAGATAGAAGCGCGCACCTGCCCCACGTACGCGGAGTACGCGTCGAGCTTCTTCTCGTCCCACCGCGTCATCAGCTGACGCTCATGCCTCGCCCGCTCGATCAAATGGGTGGTGACATGAGTCGTGATCGCTCCTAGAAGCACAGCCGCGATGGTCACCAGCTGGCCGACCGCTTCCATTCGTCCCCCGCTCGCCCCGGCAACTCGGCCGCACGATCCTAGGGGGTGCTCACGGTCAGTGCCCGGCTCACTCCCGCATCATGCTCAGGTACAAGCGGCTGCAACACTCAGGGGCGTCACACCTGTCGCACTGTCGCGCCATACCTATGACCTGCGGAAAGCAGCGCGGCTTGAAGGCGGCGAGGCGTCACACCCAGGTGTTACAGCCCACCCGGCTTGCCGGGTGCGGAGAAGGGGCGCAGCCGCTGTGCGGCTCCCTCTCGTGCTGTGGCCCGTCTCAGTTCCCGTCTCATTCATGGACGTCCAGAGCCGTTCATCCGCGTACAGGGGAGGCCGACGGGTCCGGCTCCCGCACAGGTGTGAACGGGGATGAACACCGCCGGACAGCGTCCGGAACCGTTCGAACAAACCTCGAAAGCGAGTGAGGGGGCAACTCCTCCGTGGGTTCAAATCCCACCGCTACCGCTCTTCGCGAAGGGCCCCGCCGGTGCGGCGGGGCCCTTCGCGCGTCTCCGTCCGCGACGCCGCCGCCCCGTCCACGGCGCCGGTCCGTTGATCCCGCGGTTCCCCGCCACGTACGCTCGGTCCGCCCGCGGCGCACGTGCGGATACACTCACGCGACTGCTCAGGGGGCAGACCGCGTAAGGCTGGAGCAGGGAGGCCACTCGCCATGGCGCAGGCGAAGAAGATCGGCGTGTACATACTCATCGTGTTCGTGCTGTACACGATCATCACGTCGCCCGGCCGCGCCACCGACCTCGTCGGAGTGGCCTTCGAATCGATATCCAGCGCGGCGCAGGGAGTCGGCGAGTTCATGTCCGAGCTGGTCAACTGACACCGGTCGCCGGCCACCGCCGCCCCGGCACCCACCGGGCCGGCACCGACCGGGCCCGTGCACCCCGCCCCGGCACACCCCGTCCCGCACACCCCGAGCAGCCCCGCACCGGGCCACCGCGCGCCCGCTAGGAGACTCCCGTGATCCGCCACCTGGTCCTCTTCAAGCTCAACGACGGCGTGACCCGTGACGACCCCCGGGTCCTCGCCGGGGTCAAGGCGTTCGAGGAGCTGGGCGGGCTCGTACCGGAGCTGGCGTCCTGGGAGTGCGCCTGGAACATCACGGACCGGCCGATCGCCTACGACTACGCGATCAACTGCACCGTCGCCGACACCGCCGCCCTCCAGCGCTATCTGGACCACCCGGCGCATCAGGCGGGGGTCGCCCTGTGGCGCGAGTTCGCCACCTGGGTGATCGCCGACTACGGGATCTGACCCCCCGCCACGCCCCTCGAACAGCCACAACAGGCCCCGGACACGGTGTGGTCCGGTGCTTGCACAGAGTGCACATGTCTTGTGATGCTATGACCGCTTTTGCCATGTGTTGAACTCTGTGAAGGGGTGGCATGACCGCTTCGGCCCGCACTGCACCCGTGACGCCCTTCCGGAGCGACGCCGGCCGGGCCCGGGAGAAGCGCGCCGCCGACACCCGTGCCCTCACCCAGGTCCTCTTCGAGCAGCTCTCCGGGCTCACCCCGGGCAGCGCGGAGCACGCCCGCGTGCGCAGCGCCCTGATCGAGGTGAACCTCCCCCTCGTGCGGTACGCCGCCGCCCGCTTCCGCAGCCGCAGCGAGCCGATGGAGGACGTCGTCCAGGTCGGCACCATCGGCCTCATCAACGCCATCGACCGGTTCGACCCGGAGCGCGGCGTGCAGTTCCCCACCTTCGCGATGCCGACCGTCATCGGGGAGATCAAGCGGTACTTCCGGGACAACGTGCGCACCGTCCACGTACCGCGCCGGCTGCACGAGTTGTGGGTGCAGGTGAACGGGGCCACCGAGGACCTGACCGTGCTGCACGGCCGGTCCCCGACGACCGCGGAGATCGCCGAGCGGCTGAAGATCCCGGAGGAGGACGTGCTCGCCTGCATCGAGGCCGGCCGGTCCTACCACGCCGCCTCGCTGGAGGCCGCGCAGGAGGGCGACGGGCTGCCCGGGCTGGTCGACCGGCTCGGCTACGAGGACCCGGCGCTGGCCGGGGTGGAGCACCGCGACCTCGTACGGCATCTGCTCGTCCAGCTCCCGGAGCGCGAGCAGCGCATCCTGATGCTCCGTTACTACAACAACCTGACGCAGTCGCAGATCAGCGCGGAGCTCGGGGTCTCGCAGATGCACGTGTCCCGGCTGCTGTCCCGGAGCTTCGCCCGGCTCCGATCCGCAAATCGAATCGACACATAGCCGGAAAGAGGGATCTTCCGGGCTGCTTCCTGCACTAATAAATCGACAAGGCGCTACAGCGTGTTGCCGACATGTGACATTCTGCTGGAACCGCGTTTGGCGCGGCTCCTGTTCCGGTATTCAGGTGAAGGCTGCATTCCTCATCCGGGGAAGGCCGCTGCGACCCGTCCGCATCCTCAAGGGGGTGGCATGTCCGTAGAACTGGGCAGCTCGAAGGTGCTCATCAACGACGCACCGCACGTTTCCGACGACTGCGCCGCCATCGACACCCGCACCCTCTCCCGCTCCCTCTTCCTGCGGCTGGCCACCCTCGACCAGGACAGTCCCGAACGGACGTATGTCCGCGACACCCTGATCGAGCTGAACCTCCCTCTCGTCCGGTACGCCGCGGCCCGCTTCCGCAGCCGCAACGAGCCGATGGAGGACATCGTCCAGGTCGGCACCATCGGCCTGATCAAGGCGATCGACCGGTTCGACAGCGAACGCGGCGTCGAGTTCCCGACGTTCGCCATGCCGACCGTGGTGGGCGAGATCAAGCGGTTCTTCCGCGACACCAGCTGGTCGGTGCGGGTCCCGCGCCGGCTCCAGGAGCTGCGGCTCGCGCTGACGAAGGCCAGCGACGAACTCGCGCAGCAGCTCGACCGCTCCCCGACGGTCGCCGAGCTATCCGCCCGGCTCGGCGTCTCCGAGGAGGACGTCGTCGACGGTCTGGCCGTGGGCAACGCCTACACCGCCAGCTCGCTGGACTCCCCCGCCGCCGAGGAGGACGGCGCCGAGGGCTCCCTCGCGGACCGGCTGGGGTACGAGGACACCGCGCTGGAGGGCGTGGAGTACCGCGAGTCCCTCAAGCCGCTGCTCGCCAAACTCCCGCCCCGGGAGCGGCAGATCATCATGCTCCGCTTCTTCGCGAACATGACGCAGTCGCAGATCGGCGAGGAGGTCGGCATCTCGCAGATGCACGTCTCCCGGCTGCTCACGCGCACCCTCGCCCAGCTGCGCGAGGGCCTGGTCGCGGAGGACTGACGGAGAAGCGGCCGAGAAGCGGCCGAGAAGCGGCCGAGAAGCGGCCGAGGAGCGGCCGAGGAGCGGCCGAGGAGCGGCTGAGAAACAGCCGAGGAGCGACAAGAGCTGACGGACTGAGCGAGCACTGACGGGCGGCGGCCGGGAACACCGGCCGCCGCCCGTCACAGCAACGGCGGAAGGCCGCGGACAGCGGTCCGCCCGGCTTTCCCGCACCGATCGTCACGGCACTCACGGCACTCACGGCACCGCGCCGGGCACGGCACCGGGGAGGGCACGGCGACGCGGCGGCCGCGTGTGTTCACGGTCGCCGCTCACGGAGGCGTCGCACCGGGACGCCGCGGAGCCACGGCGCACGGGGCCACGGCGCACGGGGAGCCACCCGGGTATGCCCCCCGGATGCCGCGCACAGCGGGTCTCGCCCGGCGGACGGCTCGTGGCGTCGGCGTCACACCGGCCACACCGGCCGACCGCTCACGGCACACGGCACAGCCGCCGACAGCTCACGGCACACACGGCACAGCCGCCGACAGCTCACGGCACACACGGCACAGCCGCCGGCCGCTCACGGCGGACGGCACACAGCAGGCGCCACAACAGGCGCGCCCGCACCGGGCACCGGTACCGGGCACCGGGCATCCGCTACCGGGGCACCGCGCATCGGCGTACGGACGCGGTCCGGCCCGCCGCCCCCGCGCCCCGGCTCAGGACAGGGCGAGCCAGACCACCGCGGCGACGACCACGACGGCGACGACGACACCGGCGATCAGCCCGGTGCGGGGGCGGGACGCGGCGGGGGCCGCCTGCCGCTGGGGACCGCCCTCGTCGACGAAGGCGCGGAACATCTGGGTGCTGCCGGCCGGGTCGTGGTTGCCCGCGGGACCGTGGGGGTTGTTCGTCATGGGCGGGACCCTAGCGAACCGGCGGTTCCGCCCCAACCCCCGGGTAACCGGTCCGCTGCGCTTGCCCGCGGGCCCGCGTGCGCAAAAGCCCGGGTCAGAGCACTTGACCCGGCATGTGGGGAAGCTTTTGCCGTCCTTTACCCTGAACCCGACCCATTCATTTGCCTTCAGCAACCAACAGCTTCTATCGTTGCTCTAAGCAACTTAATGACGGAGGTGTCGTGGCCGAGCAGAGTCAGTACGAGGAGCTGGCCCGCCAACTCAGAGGGGTCGGCGCGGTGAAGCGCGACCTCGCCCGCAGCCTCCCCCAGGAGTGCTCGTCCGGTTCGGCCGCCGTACTGGCGCTGCTGCACCACCACGGGCAGATGCGGATGAGCCGGCTCGCCGAGCTGCTGACCATCGACATGTCCGTGACCAGCAGGCACGTCGCCCACGCCGCGGACCGCGGCTGGCTGGAACGGCAGCCGGACCCGCTCGACAAGCGGTCCCGGCTGCTGTCCATCAGCCCGGCCGGCTCGGAACTCCTCCGGGAGATCTCCGACCGTTACGTGGACATGCTGAGCGACACCCTCAAGGACTGGTCCGACGAGGACGTCGGCCGGCTCACCGAACTGCTCGCCCGGCTGCACAACAGCTTCGGCGACTGCCGCTCGCGCGGCGGACGTCAGCTGCCCGAGGCCCCGACCAGCCGAACACCAGCGTGAAGAAGAAAAGGAACCGAATGGCCACCACCACACCGGCCGGTGTGCGGGGGGACACGGCGAAGCACGGCGCACCCGCCGGAAACGCCGCGCCCATGTCCCACCGGCAGATCATGGAGGCACTGTCCGGGCTGCTGCTCGGCATGTTCGTCGCGATCCTGTCGTCGACGATCGTCTCCAACGCCCTTCCCCAGATCATCTCCGACCTGGGCGGCGGGCAGAGCGCGTACACCTGGGTGGTGACCTCGTCGCTGCTCACGATGACGGCGACCACACCGCTGTGGGGCAAGCTCGCCGACCTGACCAACAAGAAGGTCCTGATCCAGGCGTCGCTGATCATATTCGTGCTGGCCTCGGCCGGCGCGGGTCTGTCGCAGAACCCCGGGACACTGATCACCTTCCGCGCCATCCAGGGCCTGGGCATGGGCGGTATGACCGCGCTGACCCAGATCGTGATCGCCGCGATGATCTCGCCGCGCGAGCGCGGCCGCTACAGCGGCTACCTGGGCGCCACCTTCGCCGTCGCCACCGTCGGCGGCCCGCTGCTCGGCGGTGTCATCACCGACACCTCGTGGCTCGGCTGGCGCTGGTGCTTCTACGTCGGCGTGCCGTTCGCCGTCATCGCCCTGATCGTGCTGCAGAAGACCCTGAAGCTCCCCGTGCTGAAGCGCGAGGTGAAGGTCGACTGGGCCGGCGCGTTCTTCATCGCCGCCGCGGCCTCGCTGCTGCTCATCTGGGTGACCTTCGCGGGTGACAAGTACGACTGGATGTCCTGGCAGACGTACACGATGGTCGGCGGCGCCCTCGCACTCGCGCTGATCTTCGTCCTCGTCGAGTCGAAGGCGTCCGAGCCGATCATCCCGCTGCGGCTGTTCCGCAACCGGACGATCACGCTCACCGCGCTCGCCAGCCTGTTCGTCGGCGTCGCCATGTTCGGCGCCACCATCTTCCTCAGCCAGTACTTCCAGCTGGCACGCGGCCAGTCGCCGACCATGTCCGGCGTCATGACCATCCCCATGATCGCGGGCCTGTTCCTGTCCTCGACCGGCTCCGGCATCATCATCACCCGGACCGGCCGCTGGAAGGGCTGGCTGGTCGCGGGCGCCACGCTGCTCACCGCGGGCCTCGGCCTGCTGGGCACGATGCGCCACGACACCGAGTACTGGCACGTCGGCCTCTTCATGGGGCTCGTCGGCCTCGGCGTCGGCATGATGATGCAGAACCTCGTGCTGGCCACGCAGAACCAGGTGGACCCGCGCGACCTCGGTGCGGCCAGCTCCGTCATCGCCTTCTTCCGCTCGCTCGGCGGCGCGATCGGCGTCTCGGTGCTCGGCGCGGTGCTCAGCCACCGCATCACCGACTACGTCCGGGACGGCATGAGCGAGCTGGGCGGCGGATCCGCCGCCGGTTCCGGCGACGGGGCACTGCCCGACCTGGACAAGCTCCCGGGCCCGGTCCGTACCGTCATCGAGAGCGCGTACGGCCACGGCATCGCGGACATCTACCTCTACGCCGCCCCGATCGCGCTGGTGGCCCTGCTGCTGGTGCTGTTCGTCAAGGAGGTGCCGCTGAAGACCACCGGCGGCCTCCAGGAGACGGCCGACAGCGAGGCCGCTGCCGCGAACGGCGGCGCGGGATCCGCTGCGAACACCGACGGCACGACCGGCACGGTCTCCGACGGCGGTACGGCCACCGACGTCGGTACGGCCACCGGGTCCGCCGGCGACAACGCCGGGCAGCCCGCCGCGGTGGGCACGCGCCAGCCGTCCTGGGCCGTCGCGGCCGAGGCGGACGGCGTCTCCGGCGGCCGGGCCGAGCGGGCGCCCGCCGGTACGGGCATCGCGGTGACCGGTGCCGTGCGCGACGCGGACGGCACGCCCGTCTCGCGTGCCGCGGTCACGCTGATCTCGCTCAGCGGGCGTCAGCTCGGCCGCTCGGTGGCGCGCGCCGACGGCACGTACACCCTGGACGCCCCGGGCTCCGGTTCGTACGTCCTGATCGCGTCCGCCGAGGGCCACCAGCCGCAGGCGTCCACCGTCGTCGTCGGCGACCAGCCGCTCGGCTACGACCTGATGCTGTCGGGCACCAGCGGGCTCGCGGGCACCGTCCGTTCCGCGGCCGACGCCCGTCCGGTCCCGGAGGCCATGGTCATCGTCACCGATGTCCGGGGCGATGTGCTGGCCACCGGGAAGACCGACACGAACGGCGCCTTCGCGTTCGGCGACCTGGTCACCGGCTCCTTCACCGTCGCGGTGAACGCCGCCGGGCACCGGCCGCTGGCCATGCCGGTCGAGGTCGCCGGGCACGGCACGACCCGGATCGAACTCGAGCTCCAGTCCGGCGCGCAGGTGCAGGGCACCGTCCGCGCGGGCGCGGAGCGCGGGCCGCTGCCGGACGCGCGGGTGACGCTGATCGACGCGGCGGGCAACGTCGTCGCCACCTCCACGACGGGCTCGGACGGCGCGTACGCGTTCACCGACCTCGACGCGGGCGACTACACCGTCATCGCGAGCGGCTACCCGCCGGTGGCGAACCCGCTGACCGTGGCCGGACGAGGAGTCGACGGCTACGACATCGAACTCGCCCACCCGGACGAGTAGACCCCCCGGTGGCGGGGGCGCATACCGAGCGGAGTGCGCCCCCGCCGTTCTCCGGGGCCACGGGTCCCGGCCCGGTGCCGACCGCGGGCAGGGGACGGCCCACGGCGCCGGGCCGGGACCCGACACATACCAGGACAGGAGCTTTGATGACCATCAGCGGCGCGGAACCGGGCACGGGGCCCGGCGCGGGACTGCGGGCCCGGATCCGCACCCGGGACGGCTGGGCGGTGCGGCACGCGATCCTGACCGTCACCGACATGACCGGCAACCAGGTCGCGCGGGCGACGGCGGACGAGGACGGAACGGTGCGGACCGACGCCCTGCCCGCCGGCGCGTACACGGTCATCGCCACGGCGGTCGGCTACGCCCCGGCCGCGTCCACGGCGATCGTCACCGCCTCCGGCCGGGCCGACGTCGGCACGGTCGTGCTCGCCCGGCAGGGCGGTGTGGAACTGCCGCCGCCCGGCGTCTGGACGCTGGACCCGGCGCACTCCTCCGTCGCCGCGGTCGCCCAGCACCTCGGCATATCGAGCGTGCACGGCCGGTTCACCGACTTCTCCGGCCGGATCGAGATCGCCGAGGACACCCGGAAGTCGACGGTCGACGCGGTCATCCGCGCCGGCAGCATCGACACGGGCAACGGCATGCGGGACGGGCATCTGAAGTCCCCCGACTTCCTCGACGTCGAGCGCTTCCCCGAGATCGGCTACAGCGGTACGGAGGTGGAGCCGGCCGGGCCGGACCACTGGACCGTGCGCGGCGAGCTGTCCCTGCACGGGGTGGTCCGGCCCGTCGAACTGGACCTGACCTATCTGGGGACCGGCCCCGACCCGTGGGGCGGGGTGCGCGCGGCCTTCCGCGCGACCGCGGAACTCCGGCGCGAGGACTTCGCGATCAACTACAACCAGGTCGTCGCTGCGGGCGTCGCGGCGATCGGCACCACGCTGCGGGTGGAACTGGACATCCAGGCGGTGCAGGGCGACGGGCTGCCGGAAGCCTGACCGGAGCCGGGCGGACGGCGGCGGGCCCCGGCACGCGCACACCGCCGACCCGGGACACAGCGGGTGCGGACCGGTGATGACGCTGACGCGTCGGCAGCCGGGCCCCGAGGTGGCCGCGTTCGGCGGCCGGGCGCCGCCGGGGCCGCGTGTCCACTGGGGCGCCGCCGGGCCCGCGTTGCCCAGCGGAGCGCCGCCGAGGCCGCGTTTCCCGTACACCGGGCGGTGTCCGTACATCCGGCGACGTCACGCCACATCCGGGGGTACGGTCTTCGCGCCGGGCCGGGACCCGGTCCGCGTCGATCTCCCGAGGAGTGCCGATGTCGTTGCGCCGCCGAATCCTCCCCCTGCTGCTCGCCGCCGGACTGCTGGGCGGGCCGGCGGCCGTTCCGTCCGCGCACGCGGACCCGGCCGCCGCGGGCCCGGACGGCTTCGGCCGCGCCGTGCCGCTGCGGGTGGCGACGTACAACATCGCGGCGGGCGCCGGGACCGACCGGGTCTTCGATCCGGAGCGGACGGCGGACGCCCTCCGGGCGCTCGACGCCGATGTGATCGGCCTCCAGGAGGTCGACGTCCACTGGGGTGCGCGCAGCGAATGGCGCGACCTCACGGCCGGACTCGCCGAAAGCCTCGGCATGCACGCGTACTTCGCGCCGATCTACAGCCTCGACCCGCCCGCGGAGGGGGCGCCGCGCCGCGAGTTCGGGGTCGCGGTGCTGTCCCGCTTCCCGGTCCTGCGCGCCGAGAACCACGAGATCACACGGCTCTCCACCCAGGACCCCGACCCGGTGCCCGCGCCGGCACCCGGTTTCGGCGAGGTCGTGGTGCGCGCGCACGGCGTGCCCGTACACGTCTACACGACACACCTCGACTACCGGGCCGATCCGTCGGTGCGGCAGGCGCAGGTCGCCGACACCCGGCGGATCATGGCCGAGGACTGCGACCGGCACGGGCGGTGCCCGCGTCAGGTGCTGACCGGGGACTTCAACGCGGAGCCGGGGGCGGCCGAACTGGCGCCGCTCTGGGATGCCTTGACCGACGCCGCCCCGGCCGGGGACGGCTTCACCTACCCGGCCGGCACCCCGGCGAAGCGGATCGACTACGTCACCGTCTCGGACGGCATCCGGGTCCGCCGCGCGGAGGTCCCGCAGACGCTCGCCTCGGACCACCGGCCGGTGGTCGCCGACCTGCTGCTGCGGCGGGGGCGCTGACGGCGGGAACATGAAGCCGGGGGCGGCGGGCGGCGCCGGGGCGCAGGGCCCGGCCGCCCCCCGGGCCGCCACCGGGCCGCCACCGGGTCCGCGAACGCGCCGCGAAGGCGGCGAAGGGTCACGAAGGCGCCACGACGGGTACGGCCGCCACGGCCCGGCCGCACCCGCCGCGACGCTCCGAAGAACGCGAACCCCTGTGCCGGGACGAGACCGGCTCCCCCTGGAGACCGCCACCGCGACGCTGCGGCACACCGGAACCGGCCGTCGAGCCCCTGGCACTCCGGCCGGACTGTGCCGTCGACCTGGTCGAGGCCGGGGTCCGGAGCCGAGCAGGCTGCGAGGAGCTGACGGCGGGCCGGGGACGACGCCAGTGGTCGCAGCGGGCTGTCAGTAGCCGCAGTCGTCTCAGTGGCCTCAGTGGCCTCAGTGGTCGTCGATGATGCTCACGGCGGTACCGTCCTTGATCTCCACCTTCGCCGAGACACCCTTCTTCGCAGCCGCCTCCAGCTCAGCCTCACTGCACTTCTGCGCCGCCTGCCCACCGGCATCACCACAAATGTCCCCCGTGCCCTGGATGTCAGTGCTCGTGGACGTGAAGAACGCCTGCTCCCGGTCCTTCATGTCACTGACCGTGTACTTACCCGGCGCCAAGTAGGAAACCGTGCCGAACCAGGTACCGCTGACACCCTTGCCACCGGCCTCTCGACCGGCCTGCTTCTTCGTGTCGTCGACGCCGTCCCGGCCCTCACCGGCACCGGACTTATCCGTCGAGCCCTTCACGTCCTTCGAGGAGGAGGCGGACCCGTTCGACTTCTGGTCGCCCGAGTCGCTGTCACTGCCTCCGCAGGACGTGAGCAGGGCGGTGGTCGCGATGAGAGCGGCAGTGGTGAGAACGGTCTTGCGGCGGTTCGTACGAAGCATGGTCCGGATCCCCCTGGT
Organism: Streptomyces lycii; assembly: GCF_009735685.1. Lineage (GTDB taxonomy): Bacteria > Actinomycetota > Actinomycetes > Streptomycetales > Streptomycetaceae > Streptomyces > Streptomyces lycii. Next base: position 41,256 of record NZ_WHPN01000264.1, read on the forward strand.
GATGTGCATGGTGCAGCCCGCCGGCTGAGCGGCCGCGTCGTTGCTCGGTCGGTCTTCATCCTGACCGGCACCACGACCTCGGGGGAAGCGCGGTTACGGGCTCATGACACAGCCGACGACGGCAGGAGACACCTGGGACGGGACGTGGTCAGAAGTCACCCGCCCGTGGAAATCGACGGAGAACGCCGCGCACCGCCCCTGTCGGGCGTGGACCACAGCCGCTGCTGCCGGCGCAGGCATGGATGGCCCCGGACCATCACTGGTGTCACCCGCTGATGTCAGAGGGCCCCTGGGAGATTCCCAGGGGCCCTCTGAGCTGTGCGCGCTCGGCAGGATTCGAACCTGCAACCTTCTGATCCGTAGTCAGATGCTCTATCCGTTAAGCTACGAGCGCTTGTCTTCCCGGCTGATTTCCGCCGGTCGGCGTTGCGGGAACAACATTACATGACCGGCCGCCGGAGGCGAAATCCATTGCCCTCGCCCTGCCTGACCTGGGAAAACGCCGGAAGCGACCCCTGGAACGGCGGAAGCCCCGGCCGACGGCCGGGGCTTCGGTGATCTTGCGAAGATCGAGCGGAGGCTCCGGGATTTGAACCCGGGATGGGGGGTTACCCCAAACCGCATTAGCAGTGCGGCGCCATAGACCAGACTAGGCGAAGCCTCCACACCCACCCGTGAAACCGCGAGTGGTGTGTGCAGATGATGACACAGCCCTGCGGGCCGCGACCAATCGCACCCTACGGTACAAGGCGCGTGTGCGGCAGAGCAAAAGTGTTCCCTGGTCGGGGCCGGGCGTGGCGGCGGTGGAACCGTGCCCACCGCCGAACGCACACCGGCCCGGCCCGAGGATCCCCGGAGCGCGGTTCGCTCCCGGGGCGCGGCTCGGCACGGGGAGCGCGGTTCACTCCCGGGGCGCGGCTCGCTCCCCGTGGCCGGCGGCGCCCGCGCGGTCCCGCCGCGCGTGGCCCCTCCCCCCGAGGCGCCTCCCCGCGAGGTCCCGCCCCACGCGGTCCGGTCCCGCCCCGCGAGGTCCCGCCCCGCCAGGTGCCCGTACGCCGCCCGTTCCCCCCTTCGGCCGGTGCGGCCGCCGGACGGGTGGAACCGCTCGCGCGTACGGGCGCGGCTGGGTTGCGCAACGCGGCGGCGGGCCGAGCGTTGATACAGGCGGGGCAGTGGCGCCGGACCGGACCGGTCCGTGCGCCGGAGTCACGGCAGCCGCAGGCGCCGGCCGGCCCCGTCCCCCTCATTCCACCGCAGAACACACAGGAGAACCCGATGCCGTTCCGCCGCCTCACCGTCAGCGCGCTCGCCGCGACAGCCGTCCTGACCGCCGCCCCCGCGGCCGGCGCGCTGCCGCTCCCCGTGCCGGCCCCGCTGCCCGCCCCCGCCCCGCCCTCCGCGCCCCCGGCCGGGTCGGACCGGCTGACCGTCACGATCGGAGGCAGCGGCAACCGCGCCGTCGACGGCACGTACACCCTCGACTGCCACCCCCGCGGCGGCACCCACCGCAGCGCCCCGGCGGCCTGCGACCGGCTCGACGAGGTCACCCGTTACGGCCGCGACCCCTTCGCCCCCGTCCCCGCCGACGCGAACTGCCTCATGATCTACGGCGGCCCGGCGACCGCCCGGCTGACCGGCACCTGGGCGGGCCGTCCCGTGGACGCACGTTTCAGCCGTTCGAACGGCTGTGAGATCTCGCGCTGGGACAACCTGCTCCCGGTGCTCCCGGACGTCACCGGTTGACCTGCGACGGGAGGGCGGAACAGCCGCGATGACCCGCACCGGCGCGATATGTCCGGCGTACGCGGACGTGTCACGAGTCGCACAAGGTCATCGCCCGCCCTCCCCTCATCCGCCGTCGCCCCCGGCACCACTGCCCGTAGACTCCCTCTAGTGACAGACAACCGGACGCGCGGCAGGATGACCGAGTCTGTCGGCAATATGCAGTGAGCAGGAAGGAAGCGCCGTCGTGAGCAGCAGGCCATCCCGAGGCACTGCTCGCCTCGCCGCCATACTCGACGCACTCCCCGACGCCCTGCTGCTCGTGAACTGCAACGGCACGGTCGTCAACGCCAACACCATCGCGCTGGAGACCTTCGAGTCCCCCGGTACCGCCCTGGTCGGCCGGGGCCTGCTCGACCTGCTGCCCGCCTTCGACTCCAAGCGCATCCCCGGCTCGATGCGCCGCCCGGACGAGGACGACGAGGGCGGCCGCACGAAGCCGACCCGGATGGTCGCCCGGCGCACGGACGGTTCCGAGTTCCCGGTCGAGGTGACCAGCGCGAACCTGGAGGACGGCCGGACACCGTACGAGTCCGCGTTCGAGGCCGCCTACGCCGACCACCACAACGGCTACACCGGCGACGAACTGCTGATGCTCGTCGTGCGGGACCTCACCGGCACCCTCGACACCGAGGCCGAACTGGCCCGCCAGCAGCGCCAGACCGAGATGATCCTGCGGGCCGCGGCCGAAGGGGTCGTCGGCGTCGACAACGACGGCAAGGTCGTCCTGGTCAACCCCTCCGCCGCGCAGATCCTCGGCTACCGCGCCAGCGACCTCGGCGGCAAGGAGCTGCACCCGCTGGTACAGCACTCCCGCGCGGACGGCACCCCGCTGCCGTACGAGGACTCGCCCCTCGCCGACACCCTGAAGTCCGGACTCAAGCACCGGGTGCGCGGGCAGGTGCTGTGGGCGAAGGACGGGCGGCCGGTGCCGGTCGACCTGACCACGGCGCCCGTCCGGGACGGCGACCAGCTCGTCGGCGCGGTCATGACCTTCACCGACCGGCGGCCCTACGACTCGCTGGCCGCCCGGCACGCCCAGCTGCAGGCCGTCCTCGGCGAGTCGCTGCGCGGGCCGCTGGAGCAGCTGCGCGGCGAACTGGGCGGGCTCGCGGCCGATCCGGCCGGGCAGCTGTGGCCCGAGGCGAACCAGATCCTGCACCATCTGACCGCCGGGTACTCCCGGATGACCACGCTCGTCGACAACGTCCTCGCCTACCAGCGGCTCGACGCGGGGCAGGACCGGCTGGAGCGCGCGACGGTGTCGCTGGACGCGGTCGTCGCGGCCGGTGTCGAAGGGGCGATCGAGCTGATCGGGCCGGGCCGCGCGCAGTTCGCCGTGCACGCCCCGCCGATCGAGGCGGAGGTCGACGGGCAGCGGCTGGCGACGGCGCTGGCGCATCTGATCGCGGACGTCGCGGGCGTCGACTCGACGGGCAACACCATGGCGGGCGGCGGCTCCGGCGACTCGACGATCGTCGTGGCGGCGGCGCAGCGCGGCGAGAGCGTACGGATCGAGGTGCGCGGCCCGTTCACCGGGGGAGACCCGGTGCACGGTCCGATCGCACGCGGCATCGTCCGGCGGCACGGCGGTGTGCTCCAGACGCACGAGGTGCCGGGTGCCGGGGGCAGCGCCTTCGTGCTGGAGGTTCCGCTGGCCGCCGCGGCCGGGTCGCGGCCCGCCGCGGAACGGGACAAGGACGCCGACACCGGTACGACGGTGATGCCCGCGCCGTCCGCACCCGGGCGGGGCACCCCGGACGCCCCGGGAGCCCCGGGGATGCCGAACGCCAGCGCGAGCGCGGCTCCGGACGCGTCGGACGGCCGGGGCGGTCCGGGCGGCCGGAACGATCAGGACAGTCAAGGCGGCCGGGGCGGCCCGGCCGGTCAGGACGCTTCCGCTGCCGTCCCCGGCGCCCGGGGTGCCTCGGACG
>NZ_WHPN01000265.1 GCF_009735685.1 Streptomyces lycii
CGTACCCGGGCTGCGCGGCGGGCGGAGCCGTCGGCGCGCCCTGCTGCGGATAGCCGTAACCCTGCTGCCCGGCACCGGGCGTGCCCGGCTGCCCGTCCGGGGCGCCCTGCTGGGGATGGCCGTAACCGGCGCGGGCGTCCGCTGCCGTCTGCCGCGGCGTGCCCGGAGCGTCCGCGCGCTGCCCGGGCACGGGCCCGGACTCGGCGGGCGGGAAGCGGTAGAGGGGCTCCTGCGCGGGGGGTTCGGGCGTACCGGCGGAAGCCTGCGGCGTCGGCTGCCGCGCGTCGGCCGGCCCGGCGGGCGTCTGCTGCCCGCCACCGGCACCGGTCGGAGCCTGCGGCGACCCGGCGGCCTGGAACGAGGGCGGGAGCGGCGGCAGCGCGGACGGCGACGCCGGCCACCCGGCGGGCGGCGCGTCCTGCGGGCCGGGAGTGTCCGCGGCAGCGGAGTCGCCGGGTACGTCGTCCGCCGGCTCCGCCCCGGCACCGGCGGCGGTCTGTGCCGGTACGGCGTCCTCCACCTCGGTGTCGTCCTCCACCTCGGCGCCTGGCCGCTCGGGCCCCGCCGGAGCGTCCTGGGGCGCCCGGTCCGGGGGCGGCTGCACGGCGGGCGGCGCGTCCTGTGGCGTGGCGTCCCGCGGCTCGGGGACGGAGAACGGGGCGTCCTGGGGACCGGCACCCCCGGGCGCGTCGGCGGACGGTACGGCGTCCTCGGGTTCCGCCGTCCCCGACGCGGCAAGCATGAAGTCCTCGGAGTCCTCTGCGTCCTTGGAGTTGTCGGCGTCGGAAGCGTCGCGACCGCCGGACGCGGCGGAGTCCGGGGCGTCGGCGGTGTCGGTGTCGGTGTCGTGGGACGGCGCGGCGTCCTCCGGAACGGCGTCCCGGGGCTCGTCCCCGGAAGCGCCGGTCTCCGGCCGGGCGCCGGCGGGCTCGGCGTCGTCCCCGGGGACCGTACCGGCGGACGCGTCACGGTCCGCATCGTCGGCCCAGGGGTCCCACTCGTCCTGGTCACCGGCCGCCCGGTCACCCGCGGCAGGGGCGTCGGCACCGGCGGCATCGCCCGGACCGCCGGACACCCCGGCGCGGCCCGCGGCGGTGTCCGGGGCGGCGGCGTCCGCCGCGGCGGCGGTCTCGTCCTCCGCGGAGTCGGCCCACGGGTCCCAGTCGTTGGCGGACTCGCTCGCGGAGTCCTCCCCGGCGGACGTACCCGACGAGGGCGAAACGGACGAAGAGCCCCCCGGCGCAGGGGACTCGGGGAGCGACGACCCGGAGAACGACGACTCCGGAGCGGGCGACGACTCCGGAGAGGACGGCGCGGCGACACCGGCGCCGTCACCGTCCGCGCCGCCGGCGGACTCGGCGGTCCCCGAACGCTCCGCGATCTCGCGGCGCAGCGCGGCACTGGAGATGCGCATCGTGGCCCCGCCGACGAGGTCACCGTCCCCGGTGCCGCCCGGTTCTCCGGCGCCCGCTGGGCCGCTGTCGGCAGCGGTGCCGCCGGCCGTGCCGGGCCGGCTCTCCGGCTCCGCGTCGGTCTGCTCTCCCGGCCGTGCCGGTGCCGCTCCGGCGTCGGGCGCCGGGGCCGGGGGTACGGAGGGGAACGCCGGAGGCGCGAACGAGCCGGTCGAGGTGAGGAAATCGGACGGAGCCGTCGTCCCGCGCGCTCCGTTGCTCTCCGGGGTCTCGTCCCCGGCGTCATCCTCGTAGGCGGGATTCCGCGGCGGTGCCTGTGGTGTCGCGGGCTCGAACCCGCTGCCCTCGGGCAGCCCCGGCACGGCCAGCGGGGCGCCGGTCGGCGGAGGTGCTCCCGGCCCCGGGGGCACGGCACCGGGCGCGGCCCCGTTCGGACCGCCGCCCGGGGCTCCGCCCGCCGACGGGCCGGGGGAGTTCTGCGTGTACCAGGCCGGCGGGGTGTAGTCGATGGTGAACTCGCCCGTGTGCTCGTGCTCCGCGTCGGACGGGTCCTCGCCGGGTGTGGTTCCGCCCGCGCGGATCTCGTCCCGATCGCTGCTCACAATGCCTCCTGGTGTGGTGCTGCACCCATGCCGCTTGTCGTCGGGGGGCGACCGCTTCCACCGGCCGGCCGCTCGGCCATCCCCCGTGCTGCGCCGCGGCCGACCCTGGAGTCCGGCCACCGCGCCCGGGTCAAGCCTAATCACCGGGAGCCCCGGCCGGGCAGGGCAGTCCGCCGCGGAACATGTCCCGTACGTCACTTACTGCCCAAAACCTTGTCAGACGTCAAGGTCACTACGGTCGAAAACGCCCCGGATCGGTCAACTCCCGCCATGTTGCCATGTCTTCATCCACCGGGCCTCCGGACGGCACCGGGAACCGGGACTCCGCACCGGCCGTTGCCGCCGTAGCGCGACAGGACTACGGCGCGGCGGAGAGTTGACCGGACGGGGGTCATCCGCGTACCGGCGCGCTTCCCCGTTGACGTCCGGCGCATGCCGACGTGCTCCCCATTGACGTCCGACGTGCGCCGCCGTGCTCCCCGTTGATGCCCGACACGTCCTGGCCGGCCGAGAATTGACCGTATGTAACCCTACCCGCACGGGACGTACAGGCCGCCAGGCGGCATAGTGGGGAGCCGGTCCGACGCAGGCGCCCGGCCAGGGGCGCCCGGCCACGGGGGGGGAGGCACCGCGACTCATGCTGTCCCGGCGCGACGACTTCGCCACGTGCACCCGCTTCCAGCCGTGCGCCACCTTCCGTACGTACACCCCCTTTCACGCTCGCGCCTCCTCCCGGGCGTGCGCCCCCTCCCGCGCGGACGCCCGCCCCCACGTCCGCGCCCGCCGCCACGCTTACGCCCGGCCGGCGAGCGCGACCGTCGTCCCGGCCCCGACCCCGACCCCGGCTCTGACCCGGGCGCCGGCCCGGGCTCTGACGCGCACCGTGACCCCGGCCCTGCCCCGGCCCGTGCCGCTGCCCCCGACCCGGGATCTGTCCCCGGCCGCGCCCCCGTCGCGCGCCGTCGAAAGCCCCCACGCGGCCGCCCGCGACCACGCGGGCCGGCGCGGCACCCGATTACCCGGGCTCCGTTGACCGCGGAGCCGCCGACCCACGGACGAGGATGCTCATGAGAATCCCCGCAAGGAATCTCCGGACAGCTCTGTGCGGCGCGACCCTGGCCGCCGTCGTCACCGCCTGCGGAGGCGGTGGATCCGGCGCGGACGACACCCCTTCGAAGAAGGCGGGAACGGATGCCGCCGCTCTCATCGATAAGGTCAACCGGACGATGAGCGGCACGTCCTTCCACTCCTCGGGCACCACGACCGCCCTCGGCGGCGGAACGCAGGAGATCTGGTTCGACCCCGAGAAGGGGCTCCGGGCCGAAGGGACGTCCGAGGACGGGAAGCGGGGGGAGATGTTCTGCACCGATGACGAGAGCTATATGAGCGCCCCCACGCTCGCCGCCGCGCTCGAGCAGTCCGGCCAGAAGGTCTCGGTCCCCTCCGGTCTCGCGAAGACCTATGTCGAGACCGAGCAGATGGGTCTGGACTGCGAGGCCTTCTACAAGATCGCGGAGACCGGCACCGTCGACCCGGACGCCGGCCGGAGGGTCGGCGGGCGGGACACCACCGCGATCGTCGTCAAGGGCGCCGGGAGCGAGGACGTCTACCACGTCGCCGCGGACGGGGAACCGTACATCCTCCGGCTGGAGTCCACCAGAGACGGGCGGACCAGCTCCGCGACCTACGACTCCTTCGGGAAGGAGGTGTCCGTGACCATGCCGCCGAAGCAACGGACCATCCCGATGGACGAGTTCCTCCGTCTGACTTCCCGCTAGCCCACCCGCACTGCCACCATCGGACGACTTTTTCGCGCCACGGCCCCGCGGCCGTGCGCAGCACACAACGAGGGAACGATCGATGTCTCAGCCTCCGCAGCCGCCCGGCCCGCCCCCGAACCAGCCCCCGAACCAACCCCCGCAGGGCGGCTTCGGAGCACCGCAGGAACCGTCGTTCAACCCGCCGCCCCCGCCGCCCGGGCCGCCCCAGGCACCCCCGCCGCCGCAGACACCCCCGCCGCCGCAGGGCGGGTTCGGTGCCCCGCAGCCGGGACACCCGGGCGCTCACCCCGGGTATCCGGGCGCCCCGCAGCCGGGGCCGTACGGCGGGCCGACACCGCCGTACGGACCGTACGGCCCGCTCACCCCGCCGCCCTCCGGCCGCAACAACAAGCGCACCGCCGTCGTCATCGGCACCGCGGTCGCGGTCGTCCTCGCGATCGGCGGCGGTGTGTGGGCGGTGTCCGGGGGCGACGAGGAGAAGAAGCCCGAGGCAGGGAAGAGCGCCGAGGCGCGGCCGGACGACGACAAGGGCGGCGCGGAGAACGAGCGCGACGCCGGGGGCGGCTCCGACGGCGAGGCGGGCGGACGCCCGGGCACCGACGACGGCCTCACCGGCGTCGGCGGCGGCGACGAGTCGACGGTGCTGTGGCAGAAGCAGGCGCCCGACGTGCCCAAGTCCGGCGTGGACTCACCGGGGCTGTGGATCACGGACGGGCTCGCGGTCAAGGCCGCGCTCGAAACCGTCACGGCGTACGACGTGGCGGACGGCAAGGAGGAGTGGTCGGTCTCCGTGGACGGCACGATCTGCGCCGCCCCGAAGAACGCCACCGCCGACAACAAGATCGTCGTCGCCTACGAGGGCGAGAAGAAGGACGAGTGCAGCCATCTGGCGATGGTCGACCTCACCACCGGCAAGAAGCAGTGGAACAAGCCGATGCCCGACGGCGGCGGCTTCGGCAGCGGCTTCATCGGCACGGCCCTGGCGATCTCCGGTGACACGGTGGCCGCGGGCTGGTTCGGCGGCTCCGCGATGTTCCGGGTCGGCGACGGCAAGGAACTGCCGAAGGGCGACCGGGTCAGCGGCTGCACCGCCGGCGGCTTCGCGGGCGGCCCGTACCTGCTGCGCGCGCTGTCCTGCACCGCGGGCGGGCAGCTGCAGAAGCTGGACCCGGACACCCGCAAGGTCGAGTGGACCTTCAAGGCCCCCAAGGGCTACAACATCAACAACGTGTTCTCGACCGACCCCGTGGTGATCTCCCTCTCCGACGAGGACAACAAGTCGGGCGGCATCCACGCGATCGAGAACGGCAAGGTCCGCGCGACCCTCGACCTCGGCAAGGACACCTACCAGCCCCGCTGCGGCATGCAGATCATGTCCGAGGAGCTCGACGCCTGCCAGGGCGTCGCGGCCACGGCCGACACCTTCTTCATCCCCACGGAGCCGAAGGAGGCGTCCGAGGGCTACGGCCGGACCAGCGAGGTCCACGCCTTCGACCTCGACAGCGGCAAGCGGAAGTGGAAGTCGTCCGCGGGCGAGAACACGACCCTGCTGCCGCTGGGCGTCGACGGCGGCAACCTGATCGCGTACCGCGAGCCGTCGTACGACAAGGGCGGCGAGATCCTCTCCATCGGCCCGAAGGGCGGCACCCCCAAGTCCCTGATGAAGAACCCGGCGGCGGCGGCAGAGGCGGAGAACGGCTTCTACTCCTCCCGTCTCGCCTATGTGGACGGCAGGTTCTTCATCGCCTCGGACCGGGTCACGGGCACCTCGTCCGGTGGCGTGGAACGGCTGATGCTGGTGTACGGCGACAAGTGACCGGCCCCCGGGCGCACCGGGATCCCGGCCGCGGGGCGCGGTAGGCCCCTCCCGCACGCCGCACGCCGCACGCCGCACGCCGCACGCCGCACGCCGCACGCCGCACGCCGCACGCCGCACGCCGTCCGTACGCCGGAAACCCGGCGGGCGGACGGCGTGTTCCCGGGGAACGGCAAGAACGGCAAGAACGGCGAGAACGACGAGAGGGGCCCGTTCCGGGGAACGGGCCCCTCTCGCGTGTCTCGCGTGTCTCGCGTGTCTTGCGCGCGCGTCCCGTCAGTGCAGGTCGAACTCCCCGTCCCGGGCCCCCAGCACGAACGCCCGCCACTCGCCCTCCGTGTACCGCAGCACGGTCTCGGGATCGGCCGACGACCGCATGGCGACGGCCCCACCCGGCAGGTAGGCGATCTCCACCCGGTCCTCGGACTCGCCACCGGGCGCGCTGAGCCACTCGACATCGGAGATGTCGAGCGCGTACAGCTCTTCCTTCTCCTGCGCATCAGCCATCAGTTCCGCTTCCCTTCCACGCCTCCCACACCGGCAACGGCGGACCCGCCCCGCCACCCGGCCCGGGTCACCCGCGCCCGGGGCGGCAGCCTTCCGCACCCGGGATCCTACTGGCACACCGGCACCCGGGTGTGGCGGTACGGTCACGCTGCGCTGCCCCGGCGGGCCGGCCGGCGACTCCGGCGGGCGGTCGGGACGGTGGCGCCGGGCTGGTAGTGTGAGTGACGGCCGTTCGTGTACGCGTTCCCGGAGTCGAAACCCTGGGAACAGCGCCCAGCGCGCCCCGCCTCCCGAGTTGTGGAAGCTCCCCTGTGAATCAGACCAGGGGCACTCGGTGGCCGAAACGAAGAACCGAGGAGTACCGCGTGTCGCTCGACGCCGCTACGAAGAAGCAGATCATGTCCGAGTTCGCCACCAAGGAGGGTGACACCGGTTCCCCCGAGGTCCAGGTCGCGCTGCTCTCCCGCCGCATCTCGGACCTGACCGAGCACCTGAAGACCCACAAGCACGACCACCACTCCCGCCGTGGTCTGCTGCTCCTGGTCGGTCAGCGCCGCCGGCTGCTGCAGTACCTGGCGAAGAAGGACATCACGCGCTTCCGTGCGCTCGTGGAGCGCCTGGGCATCCGCCGCGGTGCGGCGGGCGCGAGGTAGGACGCCGTGCAGGGAGCGGTTCCCCGTCACCGGGGGCCGCTCCCTTCGCGTATGTGCCGCGCCGGTGTCCGGACGACCCGGGCGGCACGGACGGCACGGACCGGATCTTCGCCTGTCGTGTGACGGCGGCCGAAGCTTTGTAGTCTGGTCGTACATCGGAACAACAGCACAACGCAACGATGAGGGGGAGCACCCACCCGCCGCACCGCCGCCGCAGGCGCCGGTCCTCGGTAGTGGCCGCCGGAAGCAGGCTTCCGGAGGCTTCGATCGAAGACCGGCCCGGCCGACCGGAGCGAGCGGCCCGGGAGCTCCGCCACCATCGTCCCCCGCCACACGGGCAGGGGACGCAGACGAGGAGATTTCCCTGGTGGAGAACGAGACCCACTACGCCGAAGCCGTCATTGACAACGGATCCTTCGGCACTCGCACCATCCGTTTCGAGACGGGCCGGCTCGCCCGTCAGGCCGCCGGCTCCGCCGTGGCCTACCTGGACGACGACACCATGGTGCTGTCGGCCACCAGCGCTTCGAAGAACCCCAAGGACCAGCTCGACTTCTTCCCCCTGACGGTGGACGTCGAGGAGCGGATGTACGCCGCCGGGCGCATCCCCGGTTCGTTCTTCCGCCGTGAGGGCCGCCCGTCCGAGGACGCGATCCTCACCTGCCGGCTGATCGACCGCCCGCTGCGCCCGTCCTTCAAAAAGGGCCTGCGGAACGAGATCCAGATCGTCGAGACGATCATGGCGCTCAACCCCGACCACCTCTACGACGTGGTCGCGATCAACGCCGCCTCCTGCTCCACGCAGCTGGCCGGCCTGCCCTTCTCCGGCCCCGTGGGCGGCACCCGCGTCGCCCTGATCAAGGGCCAGTGGGTGGCCTTCCCCACCCACACCGAGCTCGAGGACGCCGTCTTCGACATGGTCGTCGCCGGCCGTGTCCTGGAGGACGGCGACGTCGCGATCATGATGGTCGAGGCCGAGGCCACGACGAAGACCGTCCAGCTGGTCAAGGACGGCGCCGAGGCGCCGACCGAGGAGGTCGTCGCCGCCGGTCTCGAGGCCGCGAAGCCCTTCATCAAGGTGCTCTGCAAGGCCCAGTCGGACCTCGCCGCGAAGGCCGCCAAGCCGACCGGTGAGTTCCCGATCTTCCTGGACTACCAGGACGACGTCCTGGAGGCGCTGACCAACGCCGTCCGCGACGAGCTGTCGCAGGCGCTGACCATCGCCGGCAAGCAGGACCGCGAGGCCGAGCTGGACCGCGTGAAGGCGCTGGCCGCCGAGAAGCTGCTGCCGCAGTTCGAGGGCCGCGAGAAGGAGATCTCCGCGGCCTACCGCTCGCTGACCAAGGCCCTGGTCCGTGAGCGCGTCATCAAGGACAAGGTCCGCATCGACGGCCGCGGCGTCACGGACATCCGTACGCTCGCCGCCGAGGTCGAGGCGATCCCGCGGGTGCACGGTTCGGCGCTGTTCGAGCGCGGCGAGACCCAGATCCTGGGTGTCACCACGCTGAACATGCTCCGCATGGAGCAGCAGCTGGACACGCTGGCGCCCGAGACGCGCAAGCGCTACATGCACAACTACAACTTCCCGCCGTACTCCGTCGGTGAGACCGGCCGCGTGGGCTCGCCCAAGCGCCGCGAGATCGGCCACGGGGCGCTCGCCGAGCGCGCCATCCTGCCGGTCCTGCCGACCCGCGAGGAGTTCCCGTACGCCATCCGCCAGGTCTCCGAGGCGCTCGGCTCGAACGGCTCGACCTCGATGGGCTCGGTCTGCGCGTCCACGATGTCGCTGCTCAACGCCGGTGTGCCGCTGAAGGCGCCGGTCGCGGGCATCGCCATGGGCCTCATCTCCGAGGAGATCGGCGGCGAGACGCACTATGTCGCGCTGACCGACATCCTCGGCGCCGAGGACGCGTTCGGCGACATGGACTTCAAGGTCGCCGGCACGAAGCAGTTCGTGACCGCCCTCCAGCTGGACACCAAGCTGGACGGCATCCCGGCCTCCGTGCTGGCCGCGGCCCTCAAGCAGGCCCGGGACGCCCGGCTGCACATCCTCGACGTGATGAACGAGGCCATCGACGTCCCCGACGAGATGTCCCCGAACGCCCCGCGGATCATCACCGTCAAGATCCCGGTGGACAAGATCGGTGAGGTCATCGGCCCCAAGGGCAAGATGATCAACCAGATCCAGGAGGACACCGGCGCCGACATCACCATCGAGGACGACGGCACCATCTACATCGGTGCCTCCGACGGCCCGGCCGCCGAGGCCGCGCGCGCCACGATCAACGGCATCGCCAACCCGACGATGCCCGAGGTCGGCGAGCGCTACCTGGGCACGGTCGTGAAGACCACCACCTTCGGTGCCTTCGTCTCGCTGATGCCCGGCAAGGACGGCCTGCTGCACATCTCGCAGATCCGCAAGCTCGCCGGCGGCAAGCGCGTGGAGAACGTCGAGGACGTGCTCAAGGTCGGGGCCAAGGTGCAGGTGGAGATCGCCGAGATCGACCAGCGCGGCAAGCTCTCGCTGATCCCCGTCATGGAGGACGAGGAGAGCGGCGACGCCGCCGAGCCCGAGGCCGAGCCGCAGTCGAAGGACGACGCCGCCAAGTGACCTCCGGCACGAACGGCGCGACGGCCCGCACCTCCTCGGAGGAGCGGGCCGTCGCCCGTACCGAAACCCTGCTCACCGGTGAGAACGGCATAGGCACCGTCCGCCGGACCATCCTCCCCGGCGGCCTGCGGGTGGTCACCGAGACCCTGCCGACGGTCCGCTCCGTCACCTTCGGCATCTGGGCGCACGTCGGCTCCCGGGACGAGACCCCGGCCCTGAACGGTGCGACGCACTATCTGGAGCATCTGCTGTTCAAGGGCACGAAGCGGCGCAGCGCCCTGGAGATCTCGGCGGCCCTCGACGCCGTCGGCGGCGAGATGAACGCCTTCACCGCCAAGGAGTACACCTGCTATTACGCGCGGGTGCTCGACACGGACCTCCCCCTCGCCATCGACGTGCTGTCCGACATGCTGACCGGCTCGCTGATCGAGGCGTCGGAGGTGGAGGCCGAGCGCGGCGTCATCCTCGAGGAGATCGCGATGACGGAGGACGACCCGGGCGACTGCGTGCACGACCTGTTCGCGGAGACCATGCTCGGGAACAGCCCGCTGGGCCGCCCGGTACTCGGAACGGTCGAGACGGTCCAGGGCCTGACCCGCGACCGTGTCGCCCGCTTCTACAAGAAGCACTACGACCCCACCCACCTGGTCGTGGCCGCCGCAGGCAACGTCGACCACGCCGAGGTCGTCGAGCAGGTGCACGCGGCCTTCGACCGGGCCGGAGCCCTGTCCCGGCAGGACGCGCTCCCGCTCGCGCCGCGGGCCGGCCGGCGTGCGATCCGTACCGCCGGAAAGGTCGACCTCGTCGACCGGCGCACCGAGCAGGCCCACGTCATCCTCGGGATGCCCGGGCTCGCCCGCACCGACGACCGGCGCTGGGCCATGGGCGTGCTGAGCGCGGCCCTGGGCGGCGGCATGAGTTCCCGCCTCTTCCAGGAGGTCCGGGAGAAGCGCGGTCTGGCCTACTCGGTCTACAGCTACACCTCGGGCTACGCCGACTGCGGTCTCTTCGGCGTCTACGCGGGCTGCCGCCCGGCCCAGGTCCACGACGTGCTGAAGATCTGCCGCGACGAGCTGGAGCAGGTCGCCGAGCACGGGCTGACCGACGAGGAGATGCGCCGCGCCGCCGGGCAGCTGTCCGGCGGCGCGGTGCTCGGCCTGGAGGACACGGGCGCGCTGATGAACCGCATCGGCAAGGGGGAACTGTGCTGGGGTGAGCAGATGTCGGTCGACGACATGCTCGCCAACATCACGGCGGTCACCCCGGACGAGGTCCGCGCGGTGGCCCGCGATGTACTGGGACAGCGGCCGTCGCTGTCCGTCATCGGCCCGCTGAAGGACAAGCAGGCGGCCCGACTGCACGAAGCGGTGGCCTGACGGCCCGCGGAAGCCGTCCGGCACACGGAAGAAGTGAGGAAATCCCCATGAGCAGCAAGCTCCGAGTGGCTGTCCTGGGCGCCCACGGGCGCATCGGGTCCGAGGCCGTACGCGCGGTCGGGGCGGCGGACGACCTGGAACTCGTCGCCGCACTGGACCGCGACGACGAGCTGGCGGCCCTGACCGGGGCGGGCGCCCAGGTCGCGGTCGACCTGACCCACCCCGACGCGGTCATGGGCAACCTGGACTTCCTGATCCGCAACGGGATCCACGGTGTCGTCGGCACCACGGGATGGACCGACGAGCGGCTGGATACGGTACGCGGCGCGCTCGCGGACTCGCCCGGCACCGGCGTGCTGATCGCCCCGAACTTCTCGATCGGCGCCGTGCTCACCATGGCCTTCGCCCAGCAGGCCGCACGCTTCTTCGAGTCCGTCGAGGTCGTCGAGCTGCACCACCCGAACAAGGCGGACGCCCCCTCGGGCACGGCGACCCGCACCGCGCAGCTCGTCGCCGCCGCCCGGCGCGAGGCCGGGGCCGGCCCGCAGCCGGACGCCACCAGCACCGCGCTCGACGGCGCGCGGGGCGCCGACGTGGACGGCGTACCGGTGCACTCCGTACGGCTGCGCGGGCTGCTGGCGCACCAGGAGGTGCTGTTCGGCGGCACGGGGGAGACGCTCACCGTCCGGCACGACTCGCTGCACCACAGCAGCTTCATGCCCGGCATCCTGCTGGGCGTGCGCCGGGTCGGCTCCGCACCGGGTCTGACGTTCGGGCTCGAGCACTTCCTCGACCTGGGCTGACGGCGTGCGCGACAGGATCACCTACTGCGTGCTGGCGGCCGTCCTGGTCGTCTACTTCGTGCTGGTCGGCGGCCGCGGGGTCGCGCTGATCGGCCAGGGCACCCCGGTGACCGTCGGACTCGGGCTGTCCGTGCTGGTCATGCCGTTGATCGGGGTCTGGTTCCTGTGGCGGACGACGCAGTTCGCACGGGACGCGAACCGGCTGGCGGCGGAGCTGGAGGCCGAGGGCGGCCTCCCCGTCGACGAACTGGTCCGGCATCCCAGCGGCCGGGTCGACCGCGACTCGGCCGACGCCGTCTTCACCCGGCGCAAGGCCGAGGCGGAGGACGCGCCCGGGGACTGGCGCGTGTGGTTCCGGCTGGCGGTCGCCTACCGCGACGCGGGGGACACGCCGCGCGCCCGCAAGGCGATGCAGCGGGCCATCGCGTTGCACGACGGAAAACCGGTACGGGCCTGAGCCCGGGCCGGCGGCCCCGGTACGGGCGTGAGCCGGCGGCACGGGCCCGAGCCGGCAGCCCGCTGCGGCACGACGCATTCAGTGGGCGCACACCATGCGCCGTGTAAGGGGCGCTCGCTTTGGCGAGCGCCCCTTACACCATCCGTCTCACGCGTCGCGCCGCCCCGGCGTCACCGGCGGTATTCGGCGGCCCATGCCTCGACGGCGTCCGCGGCGGTGTCGAAGGCGTCCGGCCGGCCGAGGAAATCGGCGTTGTGGTCGCTGATCAGCGGACGCAGCGGCTCACCGGAGACCGGGAAGGCCAGCAGTGCCTCGCCCTGCACGGTGCGGGGCAGCCCCAGCCACTTCACGGGCTGCTGGGCGGTGCGCACCTCCTGCACCCGCTGCCAGGGCAGCGTCCGGGTGCTGAAGAGGCCCACCCGGCGCACCCCCTGTGCGCTCACCCAGGCGCCGAGCCGGACCACCCGCAGCGCGAAGGTGATCACAGCGGCCGCCGCGGCCGCGCACGCGCCCGCCCCCGGAAGCGCTCCGGCGAACGCGATGATCATGGCCGCGAACAGCATGTACGAGGCGAGCAGCAGCAACAGCGCCGCCGCCCCGACCCGCCAGGGGCCCGGCCGGTAGGGGCGGCGCCAGCGGTTCACGTCGTCCTGCGGCAGTGAGACGTCGTCGTCCGCCTCGTCGAAAGCGCGGTCGGCCGTCAGAAAGGTCAGGGGCACGACTGGTCCTCACTCGTCTGCACGCTCGAAGGGGCTGTGCCCGGTGAGATTATCGACCCGGAGGTGCTCCCGACCACCTCGGGCGGCGCGGATCCCGGAGTACGGGCCTCAGCGGCCGTCCGCGATCTCGGTCACCGGCGTCGCCGTGGTCCCGGGGTTGTTCGCGTCCAGCGCGGGCGCCCCGAGCAGCACGGCCCCCGCGAGACTGCCGACGGCCAGCAGCGCGATCAGGCAGCGGTGCGCGATCTGACCTGCGTCGGCACGGGGCCGGGGCGGCGGGGTGACATTGCTGCGGAAGCGGTCTGCTTCGGCGACGAAGGCGTAGGGGACAGGCTCTCGCCGGCGGAACATGCGGGGCACTCCTCGGCGCCTCTGAAGGGCGCTGATCGAAACTGAACGCTTGACACAGGAGAAACGTCCGTGCCTGCCCAAGAGTGCCTGGTTTTGCCGTCGTGTGCAAAAAATCTCATGCCGTGACGCATCCGTGCCCGAGGTCCACGGATCGTGCCCCGGTGGCGGCCCGGGGCTGTCGGTGCCGGGCCGTAAGCTGGGCGCGTCCCAGCGAGGCAATTGGAAGGATCCGCCGGTGACCGACACCCCCGCCGAGAGCGCCAAACCGAGCTTCCGCAGCGATGTGACCGTCGAGCTGGTGAAGTGCAGCGCCGCGGACTCCGACGTGCTGTGGGCCGCCCGGGTCTCCACCGCCGGGGAGCAGTCGCTCGAAGAACTCCAGAAGGACCCCGAGCGCTCCAAGGGCCTGATCAACTACCTGATGCGGGACCGGCACGGCAGCCCGTTCGAGCACAACTCGATGACCTTCTTCATCAGCGCCCCGATCTTCGTCTTCCGCGAGTTCATGCGCCACCGCGTGGGCTGGTCGTACAACGAGGAGTCCGGCCGCTATCGCGAGCTCCAGCCCGTCTTCTACGTACCGGGTGAGGACCGCAAGCTGGTCCAGGAGGGCCGTCCCGGCCGGTACCGCTTCGTGCCCGGCAGCGCCGAGCAGCAGGCCGTGACCGGCCGCGTGATGGAGGAGTCCTACCGCCAGGCGTACGAGGCGTACCAGGAGATGCTGGCCTCGGGGATCGCCCGCGAGGTCGCCCGCTCCGTCCTCCCGGTCGGCCTCTTCTCCTCCATGTACGCCACGTGCAACGCTCGCTCGCTGATGCACTTCCTCGGCCTGCGCACCCAGCACGAGCAGGCGTCCGTGCCCTCCTTCCCGCAGCGCGAGATCGAGATGGTGGGGGAGCGGATGGAGGCGGAATGGGCGAAGCTCATGCCGCTGACCTACGCGGCGTTCAACGCCAACGGGCGTGTCGCCCCGTAGACCCCCGGCGCGCCCGGCCGCCTCGATTACCCCGAGCGATCTGTCCGTATTGCGGTGATTTATAGGGTTCCTCTACGCTGAAGAAACGGACCCGGCACTGTCTGAACCCCCGAGCAGACAGTGCCGGGTTCCATCTCGTGGGTCCCCCGAGGGAGCGGCTGACCGCGGCCTACGAGTAGCGTGGGACCCATGGCTCCGACCTCCACTCCTCAGACCCCGTTCGGGCGGGTCCTGACCGCCATGGTCACGCCGTTCACCGCGGACGGCACTCTTGACATCGACGGCGCGCAGCGGCTCGCCGCCCATCTGGTGGACGCAGGCAATGACGGCCTCGTCGTCAACGGCACCACCGGTGAGTCCCCCACCACCAGCAACGCGGAGAAAGCCGATCTCGTGCGCGCCGTGGTGGAGGCCGTCGGGGACCGGGCCCATGTCGTCGCCGGAGCCAGCACCAACGACACCCGGCACAGCGTCGAGCTGGCCCGCGCCGCCGCCGAGGCGGGCGCCCACGGCCTGCTCGCCGTCACCCCGTACTACAGCAAGCCTCCGCAGGAGGGCCTCTACCGGCACTTCAGCGCCATCGCCGACGCCACGGACCTCCCGGTGATGCTGTACGACATCCCCGGCCGCAGCGGCGTCCCGATCAACACCGAAACGATCGTGCGGCTCGCCGAGCACCCACGGATCGTCGCCAACAAGGACGCCAAGGGCGACCTCGGCCGTGCCAGCTGGGCCCTCGCCCGCTCCGGTCTCGCCTGGTACTCCGGCGACGACATGCTGAACCTGCCGCTGCTGTCCGTCGGCGCGGTCGGCTTCGTCTCCGTCGTCGGCCATGTCGTCACCCCGGACCTGCGTGCCCTGATCGACGCGCACCTCTCCGGCGACGTCACCAAGGCGACCGAGATCCACCAGAAGCTGCTGCCCGTCTTCACCGGGATGTTCCGCACCCAGGGCGTCATCACGACCAAGGCCGTGCTCACGGCTCAGGGACTGCCGGCCGGTCCGCTCCGGCTGCCGCTCGTCGAGCTGTCCGCGGAGGAGACCGAGCAGCTCAGGCGCGATCTGGCAGCCGGCGGGGTACAGCTTTAGATCAACGGACTTCACAACTCCATACCGGCAAACAACTGCACGTGCACGAATGTCACGCGCGCCACTTCCCCCGGCCATGCCCCGGTCCGCCCGCGCGGCGGCCGGGAACGACCCGCCGGGGGAGCGGCGGCGCGTGGTGAGGAGAGTCTTTTGAGTCATCCGCATCCCGAGCTCGGCTCCCCGCCGAAGCTTCCCAAGGGCGGCCTGCGCGTCACCCCGCTCGGCGGCCTCGGCGAGATCGGCCGCAACATGACGGTCTTCGAGTACGGCGGACGCCTGCTGATCGTCGACTGCGGAGTGCTCTTCCCCGAGGAGGAGCAGCCCGGAGTCGACCTGATCCTTCCGGACTTCACGTCCATCCGGGACCGCCTCGACGACATCGACGGCATCGTGCTCACGCACGGGCACGAGGACCACATCGGCGGCGTCCCCTACCTGCTCCGCGAGAAGCCGGACATCCCGCTGATCGGCTCCAAGCTGACCCTCGCGCTGATCGAGGCCAAGCTCCAGGAGCACCGGATCCGGCCCTACACCCTCGAGGTCACCGAAGGGCACCGCGAACGCATCGGCCCGTTCGACTGCGAATTCGTCGCGGTCAACCACTCCATCCCGGACGCCCTGGCCGTCGCCATCCGCACCCCGGCCGGCATGGTCGTGCACACCGGCGACTTCAAGATGGACCAGCTGCCGCTGGACCGCAGGCTCACCGACCTGCCCGCCTTCGCGCGGCTCGGCACGGAGGGCATCGACCTGCTGCTCTCCGACTCCACCAACGCCGAGGTCCCCGGCTTCGTACCGCCGGAGCGGGACATCTCCAACGTGCTGCGCCAGGTCTTCGGCAGCGCGCAGAAGCGGATCATCGTGGCGAGCTTCGCCAGCCACGTGCACCGCATCCAGCAAATCCTGGACGCCGCCCACGAATACGGCCGCAGGGTCGCCTTCGTCGGCCGTTCCATGGTCCGCAACATGGGCATCGCCCGGGACCTCGGCTATCTCCGGGTGCCGGCCGGGCTCGTCGTGGACGTGAAGACGCTCGACGACCTGCCGGACCACGAGGTCGTCCTCGTGTGCACCGGGTCGCAGGGCGAGCCGATGGCGGCGCTGTCCCGGATGGCCAACCGGGACCACCAGATCCGGATCGTCCAGGGCGACACCGTGATCCTCGCGTCCTCCCTCATCCCGGGCAACGAGAACGCGGTGTACCGCGTGATCAACGGGCTGACCCGGTGGGGCGCCAACGTGGTGCACAAGGGCAACGCCAAGGTGCACGTGTCCGGACACGCCTCGGCCGGTGAACTGCTGTACTTCTACAACATCTGCAAGCCCCGCAACCTGATGCCCGTACACGGCGAATGGCGGCACCTGCGGGCCAACGCGGAGCTCGGCGCCCTCACCGGAGTGCTACAGGACCGGGTCGTGATCGCCGAGGACGGTGTCGTGGTCGACCTCGTCGACGGCATCGCCAAGATCGTGGGCAAGGTCCAGGCCGGTTACGTGTACGTAGACGGGCTGTCCGTCGGCGACGTCAAGGAACCGGCCCTCAAGGACCGCCGCATCCTCGGCGACGAGGGGATCATCTCCGTCTTCGTGGTCGTGGACAGCAGCACCGGAAAAATCGTTGGCGGTCCGCACATCCAGGCCCGGGGATCGGGAATCGAGGACTCCGCGTTCTCCGCGGTCGTCCCGAAGATCGAGGAGGCCCTGGCCAAGTCGGCCTCGGACGGCATCATGGAGGCCCACCAGCTCCAGCAGCTGATCCGGAGGTCCGTGGGCAAGTGGGTGTCCGACAGCTACCGCCGACGCCCGATGATCCTCCCGGTCGTGGTCGAGGTCTGACGGGCCGTCCGCTAGGTTTACGGCTCCACCTGATCGAGGACACCGGGACGCCGTGCGTCCTGAAGGCTCCCCGAGCAGGGATGGAAATCCGGCCCGGAGAAATCTGTTAAAGTCGGATCAGCCGAAAGGCAAAGGCCTTCCAACGGGCCACCGGAAGTAATTCGGACCGGAAACGGAACGGAAAGCGTCTGGTAAGGTTGGGAACACCGAAGGGAAGCGCCCGGAGGGCCCGGAGACGGGTTCGAAGGAAGCGTCCGTTCTTTGAGAACTCAACAGCGTGCCAAAAGTCAACGCCAGAT
>NZ_WHPN01000266.1 GCF_009735685.1 Streptomyces lycii
CGGTTGGCGTCGCCGCCGTCCTGCCGCTGGGCGTTCTGCGGCTGCGGGGCACGGGGCTGTGGCGGCTGCGGCGACGGCATCTGGCCGGAGCCGCCACCGGGGACGCCGAAGAGGTTTCCGGGCGGGCCGCTCTGCGGCGCTCCGGAACCGGCGGGCCTGCCCTGGCCGGCACCGGCGCCGGGGCGGGACGGGAGCCCTCCGCCGGGGCCGCCGGGGCCGCCGGGACGGCTGTCCGGGCCGGCGTCGCGGCTCGGCAGCGCGGGACGGCTGCCTCCCGAGACCTGGCCGCGCGGGGCCATCCCCGCGAGCCGGTTCGCCGGGGCGCCGCCCGCGTTGCCCTTGCCGCCCTGCGCGCCGCCGCCCTGGCCGGGCTTGGCCGGGCCCTTGCGGCCGCCCTGGGCGACGTCGACGGGCAGCATGACGAGGGCGGTCGTACCGCCGGAGTCCGAGGGGCGCAGCTGGATGCGGATGCCGTGCCGCTGCGACAGCCGGCCGACCACGAAGAGGCCCATGCGCCGGGAGACCGAGACGTCCACGGTCGGCGGGCTCGCCAGCCGCTCGTTGATCGCCGCGAGGTCCTCGGGGGAGAGGCCGATGCCGGTGTCGTGGATCTCGACCAGCACCCGCCCGTCGGGCAGCGCGTGGCCGGTGACCTTGACCTTGGTCTGCGGGGAGGAGAACGAGGTGGCGTTCTCCAGCAGCTCGGCGAGCAGGTGCACGAGGTCGTTGACGACCCGGCCGGCGACCTCGGTCGACGGGACCGCGCTCAGCTCGATGCGCTCGTACTGCTCCACCTCGGAGGCCGCGGCGCGGAGTACGTCGACCAGCGGGACCGGGCGGGTCCAGCGGCGGCCGGGCTCCTCGCCCGCGAGGACGAGGAGGTTCTCGCCGTTCCGGCGCATACGAGTCGCGAGGTGGTCCAGCTTGAACAGCGAGGACAGCTGGTCCGGGTCGGCCTCGCGGCTCTCCAGCTCGGAGATCAGCGACAGCTGGCGCTGGATGAGGCCCTGGCTGCGGCGCGAGAGGTTGGTGAACATCGCGTTGACGTTGCCCCGCAGCAGAGCCTGCTCGGCGGCGAGGCGGACCGCCTCGCGGTGCACGTCGTCGAACGCGCGGGCGACCTGGCCGATCTCGTCCCGGCTGTGCACACCGACGGACGTGACGGAGGTGTCCACGTCCTCCGGGTCGGACTCGGAGAGCTGCCGGACGAGCTCGGGCAGCCGCTTCTGCGAGACGTCCTGGGCGGTGTCCTGGAGCCGGCGCAGCGAGCGGACCATGGAGCGGGCCACGACGAAGGCGCCGACCAGCGAGACACCGAGGACGAGCAGGATCACGGCGCCGTTGAGGATCGCGATGCGCTGGGACTCGGACCGCAGTTCGAGGGCCTTGTCCTCCATCTCGGAGAGCAGCGTCTGCTCGATCCGGGACATCTCCTCGATCTTGGTCGTGTCCTGGTCGTACCAGTCCTTGTACGACCGGGTCTCGTCCGAGATCGGGCTGCTCGGCTTGAGCATCCGGGCCGCGTACTTGTCCGCCAGGATGATGTTGGCGTTACCGCCGTCGTCGAGCGCCTGGAGGAGTTCCTCGGTGGTCTGCTTGCCGTCGTAGATCTGGGTGAACTGCGCGAGCGTGGACTCCTCGCTCAGCAGCGCGGACTCGCCGTAGAGCCGGTCACTGGGGGAGAGCTTGGGCTTGGGCTCGTGCGCGAGGCCGGCGCTGATGATCGCGCGCTGCATGGAGGCGTACTCCTTGGTGGAGGAGAACGCCGCCAGCGCGCGGGTCGCGCGGATCATCTCGCTGTTGCTGGTGGCCTGGGCCATGTCCTGGGACAGCGAGAGCAGCGAGTTGATCAGCTCGTTGTAGCTCTGGACCGTCTGCGCGATGTAGTCGTCGTTGTCGTACGCGGTCGCGCGGACCTGCTTGATCTTTTCGAGCTGCTTGAGGATGTTGACCAGCGAGGAGTTGACGCCGACCAGGGTCTCGTCGTCCGAGGCCTCGATGTCCTGGGTGGCCTCGCGGAACGCCTGCTTGGCGCGGTCGGTCTTCTGCCGCGGGTAGACGACGTCGTCGTTCTTCTCGTCCCCGGCCGAGAGCGGCCCCGCCGAGTGGTCGCGCTCCTCCTGGAGCGCCGACGCCAGCTCGGTGGCCTGCTTGGTCATCTCGGTCAGCAGCTGCATGTTCTCCAGCTGCGAGAGATCGTCCATGGAGCTGTCGATGCGCAGGGCACCCAGGGACGTCGCCGCGACCACCGGAAGCGCGAGCAGGGACACGAGCCGGGTGCTGATGCGCCAGTTGCGCAGGGCGAGGCGCGAGCCGGAGCCGCTCTGGGGCGGCGGAGCCGCCGCCGGGCGGTCCGCGCCGTCGCCGCCCTGTGCGTCCGGCTGCGCCGATCTGTCGGAGTTCTGGTCGCCAGGGCCCGCCCCCGCGCCCTGGGCACGCTGGGGCGACGAGCCGCGGTCGGTGGCACCGCGCAGCTCCGGGTCCGCCGCAGCGCTGCTATCCCTCTTGAAACGTCCCTGCACTAGCGTCGCAACCTCTGGACCAGGCGTTCCTCCGCGGGACGGGGGAACGGTGTCGAGTCGTGGGGACCGGGGCCCCCATGGTGGTCGTGAGTGACCGGCGCGTCTCCGCAACTCCGCGTCCGGACAGTGGAGCACCGCCGCGCGGCGCTGCTCTGCGCCTCCGTGCGCGCCGGCTGGATCGTGCGGCGGTCCGTGAGATTCCAGCACAGAGCGGGATCTCCAACAAGAGCGGAGCAAACCTCCGTGACGGGCGTGACGCTATGTACGGGCGGCATCACGAGGGGTCGAAACCTATTGGGTCCATAGCGGACATACAAGCAGTAATTGCTCGGGCGAGACGGCTGTCCCGGTAGCACCCCACAGGGGGGCATTGCCCGTATTTGGAAGGTATTGCCGGATTCAGGAGTGAAGGGCCGCTGTCTGAGTTGCCCCTTTTGACCGGCAAATCGTGAGCAAAATCACACGATGTTCATAGCTTGGTCGTCAGTTCGGCGGGGAAGCGCGTGTCTAGCCTGGCGGTTGACACCATTGGCCGAAACGACAAGCGCAAGGACTGAACCGGTGAAGACCATGATGTTCCGCAACATAGCCAACCCGCGACGCACCACGCTGGCGCACCTCGAGGACGCCGACGAGATGGTCTCGGCCGACGGCGAACAGCGTGAGCACACGGCCGAACTCCCGGCCCGGACCGCCAACCCGCGCCGCACCATCCTGACGGACGTTCCCGCGGGCTGATCATCCGCCCCCCCCCCGGTGACCGGCCGGCTCCGTGCGCCGGAACCGGCCGGACTGCCCGGAGCGTTAGCCTGGGGCGTCCAGTTCCCGGCCAGTCAGTGAGGGGCAGCAGCTTCCCGTGCGCATCGCCAGATTCTCCATCGACGGCAACGTCGCCTTCGGCGTCGTGGAGGGGGAACCGTCCGACCCGGACGGCCCCGTCCTCGACATCATCAAGGGCCACCCCTTCGCCGAATTCGAGCGCTCGGGCAGCAAGGTCCCGCTGAGCAAGGTCCGTCTGCTCCCTCCCGTGCTCCCCAACAAGGTCGTGGCGATCGGCCGGAACTACGCCGAGCACGCCGCGGAGCTGGGCGGTGACGTCCCGGACGTGCCGGTCACCTTCTTCAAGCCGTCCACCTCCGTGATCGGCCCCGGCGACCCGGTGCCGTACCCCTCCTTCTCCCGGGAGGTCCACCACGAGGCCGAGCTGGCCGTGGTCATCGGCCGGATGTGCCGGGAGGTCCCGCGCGAGCGGGTGCGGGACGTGATCCTCGGCTACACCTGCGCCAACGACATCACCGCCCGGGACGTCCAGCGCGCCGAGGACCAGTGGGCGCGGGCCAAGGGCTTCGACGGTTCCTGCCCGATCGGCCCGTGGGTCGAGACCGCGGTGGACCCGGCCGACCTGGCCATCATGTGCACCGTCAACGGCGAGCAGCGGCAACTCGGCCGCACCGCCGACATGGTCCGCCCCGTCGAGGACCTGATCGTGCACATCACCGAGGCGATGACGCTGCTCCCCGGCGACGTCGTGCTCACGGGCACCCCGGCCGGGGTCGGCCCCCTCAACGCCGGCGACGAGGTCGCCGTCACCATCGAAGGCATCGGCACTCTCACCAACAAGGTGATCAAGCGTGACTAGCGCATCCCCCTCCCCCTCCTCCCCGGTACGGGTCCGTTTCTGCCCGTCCCCGACCGGCAACCCGCATGTGGGGCTCGTCCGGACCGCCCTCTTCAACTGGGCGTTCGCCCGCCACCACGGCGGCACCCTGGTCTTCCGCATCGAGGACACCGACGCGGCACGCGACTCCGAGGAGTCCTACGAGCAGCTGCTCGACGCGATGCGCTGGCTCGGCTTCGACTGGGACGAGGGCCCCGAGGTCGGCGGCCCGCACGCGCCGTACCGGCAGTCGCAGCGGATGGACCTCTACGCCGACATCGCCGGCCGGCTGCTGGAGTCCGGCCACGCGTACAAGTGCTACTGCACCACCGAGGAGCTCGACGCCCGCCGCGACGAGGCCCGCGCCGCCGGCCGTCCGTCCGGGTACGACGGCAAGTGCCGGGTGCTCACCCAGGAGGAGATCGCCGCCTACACGGAGCAGCAGCGCACGCCGATCGTCCGCTTCCGGATGCCGGACGAGCCGATCACCTTCACCGACCTGGTGCGCGGCGAGCTGACCTTCGCCCCCGAGAACGTGCCGGACTTCGGCATCGTGCGGGCGAACGGCGCGCCGCTCTACACGCTCGTCAACCCGGTCGACGACGCGCTGATGGAGATCACCCACGTGCTGCGCGGCGAGGACCTGCTCTCCTCCACCCCGCGGCAGATCGCGCTGTACCGGGCGCTGGCCGAGATCGGCGTCGGCAACGGCACCGTCCCGGAGTTCGGGCACCTGCCGTACGTCATGGGCGAGGGCAACAAGAAGCTCTCCAAGCGGGACCCGCAGTCCTCACTCAACCTCTACCGCGAGCGCGGCTTCCTGCCCGAGGGGCTGCTGAACTACCTCTCGCTGCTCGGCTGGTCGCTCGCCGAGGACCGCGACATCTTCTCCGTGGAGGAGATGGTCGCCGCCTTCGAGATCTCGGCGGTCAACGCCAACCCGGCGCGCTTCGACCTCAAGAAGTGCGAGGCGATCAACGCCACCCACATCCGGGAGCTGGAGGTGAAGGACTTCATCGCCCGCTGCGAGCCCTGGCTCACCGCCCCGCACGCCCCGTGGCGCCCGGAGGACTTCGACCGCACCGCCTTCGAGGCCCTGGCGCCGCTGGCCCAGACCCGGCTCACGGTCCTGTCCGACATCACCGCGAACGTCGACTTCCTCTTCCTCGACGCGCCGGTACGCGACGACGCGTCCTGGGCCAAGGCGATGAAGGAGGGCTCGGACGCGCTGCTGCGCACCGCCCGCGCCAAGCTCGCGGACGCGGAGTGGAACACCGAGGCCCTGAAGGAGGCCGTGGTGGCCGCGGGCGAGGAGCACGGTCTGAAGCTCGGCAAGGCGCAGGCCCCGGTGCGGGTCGCGGTGACGGGCCGCACGGTCGGGCTGCCCCTGTTCGAGTCCCTGGAGGTGCTGGGGCGGGAGCGCACGCTGGCCCGTGTGGACGCGGCCCTGGAGCGCCTGGCCGCCGGCTGAGCGGCCGCCCGCCCGGCCCCGTGCCGGGCGGGCGAACCCGTTTTGGAGCGCTGTCCACCATCGGGTAATGTTCTTCCTGCGCCGCCCGGAAGGCCAACAGGCCGGACGGACAGCGCGGACCGAACAAAATCCCACAAGGGATTGCGTTCCGGTGGGCTATGGTGTAATTGGCAGCACGAGTGATTCTGGTTCACTTAGTCTAGGTTCGAGTCCTGGTAGCCCAGCAAGAGATCCCCGTAGAACTCTCTTGTGTGCAGTACGTGTTGCTGTGACTAGCCCCCGTTGTGTAGCGGCCTAGCACGCCGCCCTCTCAAGGCGGTAGCGCCGGTTCGAATCCGGTCGGGGGTACAGATCCTTGTAGCCGGCACCATTCGGGTCGCTCCTGAAGGCGCCGAGGTTGAGGATCGCTAGGGCCCCCGTTGTGTAGCGGCCTAGCACGCCGCCCTCTCAAGGCGGTAGCGCCGGTTCGAATCC
>NZ_WHPN01000267.1 GCF_009735685.1 Streptomyces lycii
CGCGATGACCGGCGGCACCGTCTGGATCGGCTACGTGAACGCGGACGGCGCGGCCAGCCAGCGAGTGCTGGCCCCCGTCCGGGTCGAGGGCGGCTTCGTCACCGGCTACGACCACACCGCCGACGAGGTCCGCACCTATCCGCTGCACCGCATCACGGGCGTCGCGGAACTGGCCGACGACACGGTCTGACGGGCGCCGGCCGGCACCGCACCCGGGGACAGCCGCCCGGCTCAGGCCCGCTGCCGGACCAGCGCTCCGGGGTCCAGCTCCACGGGGAACGGCTGCTCGATACGCGTCCTCCGCCCCTCGTGAGCGACGATCCGGTCCGCATAGCGGCCGTTCTCCAGTCCTGCGACGACCAGCGCGGGGGCAGGCTCCAGCTCCAGACGCCAGAGGTACTCGATCCCGGCTTCCGCGTAGTACGGCGGCTTGAGCAGCCGATCGGTCCGGCGTCCGCTGGACGTCGGGGAGACGATCTCCACGACGAACCAGACGGCCTCCGCGTCACACGTCACCGGGTCCTTGGCGGCGGCCTCGGCGTCCACCACGGCGATGTCCGGAATGAACAGCCCGTCCGGCAGCACGATGTTGACGGCCTCCAGCACTTCGACCGGCGCGCCCGCCTCCGCGGCGGCCGCGTCCAGCAGATTCCACAGCCGGGAGGAAGCACGCTGGTGCTTGAACCCCGGAGCCGGTGACATCATGAGCATTTCCCCCGCCAGCTCACGCCGCTGCCCGCGGTCCTCCCCCAGAGCCAGGACGTCCTCTATCGTCCAGGGACCGCTGTGCTGCTCGTGCGCGACGCTCATCACGCCACCTCCTCGCCAGTCACCGTCACCCATAGTGTGACACCGGCCACCGACACCGGTCGTCCGTTGTGTCCCCGGTCACCCACCCGTGTGAGGGACACTGGACGCTTGCCCCATCGCCGTACGACCGGAAGGGCTGGCCAGGGCGTGAACGGACCCCTCATCGTCCAGAGCGACAAGACGCTTCTCCTCGAAGTCGACCACGACCAGGCCGACGCCTGCCGCCGCGCCATAGCCCCGTTCGCGGAGCTGGAGCGGGCGCCCGAGCACATCCACACCTACCGGGTGACGCCGCTCGGCCTGTGGAACGCCCGCGCCGCCGGGCACGACGCCGAGCAGGTCGTCGACGCGCTCGTCGCGTACTCCCGCTACCCCGTGCCGCACGCGCTGCTCGTCGACGTCGCCGAGACGATGGCCCGCTACGGCCGGCTGCGGCTGCTGAAGCACCCCGTGCACGGTCTCGTCCTGGAGTCCACCGACCGGCCCGTGCTGGAGGAGATCCTCCGCTCGAAGAAGGTGCAGCCGCTGGTCGGCGCCCGGATCGACGCGGACACCGTCGCCGTGCACCCCTCCGAGCGCGGCCAGATCAAGCAGACCCTGCTCAAGCTGGGCTGGCCCGCCGAGGACCTCGCCGGTTACGTCGACGGCGAGGCGCACCCGATGGAGCTGGCCGAGGACGGCTGGGCGCTGCGCCCGTACCAGCGGCAGGCCGTGGAGAACTTCTGGCACGGCGGCTCCGGTGTCGTGGTGCTGCCCTGCGGCGCGGGCAAGACCCTCGTCGGCGCGGGCGCCATGGCCGAGGCCAAGGCGACGACGCTGATCCTGGTGACCAACACCGTCTCGGCGCGGCAGTGGAAGCACGAGCTGGTGAAGCGGACGTCGCTCACCGAGGAGGAGATCGGCGAGTACAGCGGCACCCGCAAGGAGATCCGGCCGGTCACCATCGCCACGTACCAGGTGCTGACGACCCGGCGGAAGGGCGTCTACCCGCATCTGGAGCTGTTCGACTCGCGGGACTGGGGCCTGATCCTCTACGACGAGGTGCACCTGCTGCCCGCGCCCGTCTTCAAGTTCACCGCCGACCTGCAGGCCCGCCGCCGGCTCGGGCTGACGGCGACGCTGGTCCGCGAGGACGGCCGCGAGTCGGACGTCTTCTCCCTCATCGGCCCGAAGCGGTTCGACGCGCCGTGGAAGGAGATCGAGGCCCAGGGCTACATCGCGCCCGCCGACTGCGTCGAGGTGCGGGTCGACCTGACCGACTCCGAGCGGCTCGCCTACGCCACCGCCGAGGCCGACGAGAAGTACCGCTACTGCGCGACGACCTCGACCAAGCAGCGCGTCATCGAGCAGCTGGTGCACAAGCACCGCGGCGAGCAGACCCTGGTCATCGGGCAGTACATCGACCAGCTCGACGAGCTGGGCGAGCACCTGGACGCGCCGGTGATCAAGGGCGAGACCACCAACGCGCAGCGCGAGAAGCTGTTCGAGGCGTTCCGGCAGGGCGCGCTGTCGGTGCTGGTCGTCTCCAAGGTCGCGAACTTCTCCATCGACCTGCCCGAGGCGACCGTGGCCATCCAGGTCTCCGGTACGTTCGGCTCCCGGCAGGAGGAGGCGCAGCGCCTCGGCCGGGTGCTGCGGCCGAAGGCGGACGGCCACGAGGCGCGCTTCTACTCGGTCGTCGCGCGGGACACCGTCGACCAGGACTTCGCGGCGCACCGCCAGCGGTTCCTGGCCGAGCAGGGCTACGCCTACCGGATCGTGGACGCGTCCGAGCTGCTGGCCGCGGGCGACGAGGCCTGACGGCGGGCGCCGTCCCGGGGCGGCGGCGGTTCTCCGCCCGTACGCCCCGGGCCGCCGCGCAGCCGCAGGGCGAGCGCCGCGAACAGCACCAGCGCCAGCACCGGGTACGGGGCGGCGGCCGGCTGCTCCCACCACGCCAGCCGCAGGTCACGCGCCCCTTCGTGCGGTACGAGCCACAGGCTGCGCGCCGTGAAGACGACGGCCACCGCGACCGCCGCGGCCCGGGACGCCGCCCCGGCGCGGGTGGCCAGGAGCACGGCGAGCGGCACGCACCACACCCAGTGGTGCGACCAGCTGATCGGTGACACCAGCAGCGCGGTGCAGGCGGTGCACAGCACGCCCCACGCCTCCCGCCCGCACACCACCGCGGCGTGCCGCGCGAGCAGCAGCCCCGCCGCGGCGACCGCCACCGCCGCGAGCTGCCACACCGGTCCGGGCTCGGGGTTGTGCGCGAGCCGGGCGAGGAGTCCCTGCAGGGACTGGTTGTCGACGATCCACGCCTTGCCGACCCGTCCGGTCTCGAAGATCCGCCGGGTCCAGAACTCCCCGCTCGGCCCGGGCAGGGCCACGGCCCCGGCGGCCACCGTCCCGGCGAAGCCGGCCAGCGCCCACAGCGCGGCCCGTACCCGCCCGGTGACCAGCAGATAGACGGCGAAGATCGCGGGCGTCAGCTTGATCCCGGCGGCGATTCCCACCGCGACGCCCTTGCCCCGGGCGCCGTCGGGCCGGGTCAGGTCCCACAGCACCAGGCAGGCCAGGGCCAGGTTGATCTGGCCGAAGTACACGGTCTGGAAGACGGGCTCCAGCCACAGCCCGGCGGCCGTCACCGCCAGGACCGTGGCGAGCCGCGGCCGGGTGCGGGCGAGCCGGAAGGAGAGCCGTACCAGCAGCGCCAGCAGCGCGACGTTGCCGAGGACCACCGCGGTCTTCAGCGGCAGCAGGGGCGGCACGGCGGCCGGGACGAACAGCAGGGCGGCGAACGGCGGATAGGTCGCGGGGAGGTTCCACTCGGTGACGGTGAAACCGTACAGATCGGAGCCGTCGAGGGCGGCGCGGCCCTCCGCCCGGTAGACGAGCAGATCGGCCATCGGGGCGCCCCTGAACCAGCAGAGCGCGGCCAGGCCGGCGAGCGAGAGGGACAGCAGCAGGGCGGCGGCGGCCGTGTGCCGCCGGGATCCGGTCGCAGCGGCAGCCACTCGTCCCCGCCCCTTCGCCTCGCCCCGCCTGTCAGGCCGACCCTAGAGGCAGTCGGGGGGCGGAACAACGACCCGGGGCGTCAGCGGACGTGTTCCTCCGCGGCGTCGGCGGCCTCTCCGAGCACGACGACGCTGAAGACGGCGCCGGCGAAGACGCGGACGGCCCGCAGCGCCTCGCCGAGGACGTGCCGCGGGTGGCCGGCGCCCAGCGCGGTGCTGCCCGCCGGCGGCCGGGACGTGTGGTGGTGAATCGATGCGGTGCTCATGTCTCCCATGATGTGTTTCACCCGGTCGCAGCACATCGGTCCAAGGAGGTAGATGTCCCGGGGGCGCCGTACTCCGCGCGGCCGAGGGCCGCCCTCCACCCGGCGGAGGAGGCCCGTGCCGGGCAGAAAACCATTCGCCGCCCCGGTCGGTGCTGGCTACAATCTCCGCTTCCCCCGGACTTCTTCCGGGACCCCCGCCTTCCCGTACCGGGAGAGCCGCCGCCCGGACGGAAACCGGCCGGTCCCTTCGCCGACACACTCCCGGAGGCTTCGCCGTGCCCGCGCACCCGTCCACCACCGACACCCGCGACCCGCTCCGGCGCGAACAGGACCATCTCGCCGAGTCCCGGGCCGCGCTGCGGGCCATGCGCGCCGACGCCGAGTCGCTCGACATCGCCGACGTCACCGCGAACTGGGTCAACGCCGAGGTGCTCCAGGCACAGATCGACAGCCGCATCAAGGCCCTCGCGGACCACGCGCACACCCCGCTGTTCTTCGGCCGGCTCGACTATCTGCACGCCCCGGGCGCCGGGGAGGACGGCCCGGAGGACGCCGACGCCTCGCGCTTCTACATCGGCCGCCGGCACGTGCACGACGCGGACGGCGACCCCATGGTGGTCGACTGGCGCGCGCCGGTCTCCCAGCCCTTCTACCGCGCGTCCAGGAAGGAGCCGATGGACGTCGCGCTGCGCCGCCGCTTCGGCTTCACCGGCGGCGAACTCACCGCGTACGAGGACGAGCACCTCACCGACCCGGCCGCCGAGGAGACCACCGGCCGGCTGCTCCAGGCGGAGATCGAACGGCCGCGCGTCGGCCCGATGCGCGACATCGTCGCCACCATCCAGCCGGAGCAGGACGTCATCGTCCGCGCCGGACTGGCGGGCTCCGTGTGCGTCCAGGGCGCCCCCGGCACCGGCAAGACCGCCGTGGGCCTGCACCGGGTCGCCTATCTCCTCTACGCGCACCGCGAGCGGCTGGCCCGCACCGGCACCCTGGTCATCGGCCCCAACGACTCGTTCCTCCGCTACATCGAGCAGGTGCTGCCCGCCCTCGGCGAGCTGGACGTGCAGCAGGCGACCGTCGAGGGGCTGGTCGCGCATGTCGAGGTGCGCGGCGAGGACAGCCCGGAGGCGGCCCGGCTCAAGGGCGACGCCCGGATGGCCGAGGTGCTGCGCCGCGCCGTCCGCTCCGGCGTCACGATGCCCACGGAGCCGGTCGTCGTCGTGCGCGGCTCCCGGCGCTGGCGGATCCCGGCGTACGAGCTGGAGGAGATCGTCCGCGAGCTGCTGGACCGCGGCATCCGCCACGGTGCCGCCCGCGAGGCGCTGCCCCGGCGGATCGCGCACGCCGTGCTCGTCCGGATGGAGGCCGCCGGGGAGGCGCCGGACGACCGGGTGCAGGACGCCGTCGCCCGGAACCCGGCCGTCAAGGCGGCCGTCAAGGCGATCTGGCCGCCCGCCGACCCGGCGAGGACGGTGCTGCGCCTGCTGTCCGACGCGGACTTCCTCGCCGAGCACGCCGAGGGCGTCCTCACGCCCGGCGAGCAGCGGACCCTGCTCTGGCCGAAACCGCCGCGGAGCGTCCGCTCCGCCCGCTGGTCGGCGGCGGACGCGGTGCTCGTCGACGAGGCCCGCGACCTGGCCGAGCGCACGCCGTCGCTCGGCCATGTGGTGCTGGACGAGGCGCAGGACCTGTCACCGATGCAGTACCGGGCGGTCGGGCGGCGGTGCAGCACCGGTTCGGTGACGGTCCTCGGTGACATCGCCCAGGGCACGACGCCCTGGTCCACACCCGGCTGGCCGGAGGCCCTGACGCACCTCGGCAAACCGGACGCCCGGATCGAGGAGCTGACCGAGGGCTTCCGCGTCCCGCGCGACGTCATCGCGTACGCCTCACGGCTGCTGCCGAGCATCGCGCCGGGCCTGAAGGAGGCCACCTCGGTCCGCGAGTCCGCGGGCGACCTGCGCGTCCTGCCCAGCACGGCCGGGACCCACGAGGACGCCGTGCTCGAAGCCTGCCGCGCCGCCCTCACCCGGGAGGGCTCGGTCGGTCTCATCGCCGCCGCCCCGCGCGTCCCCGCCCTGTCGGCGGCCCTGTCCGCGGCGGGGCTCCCGCATCTCGCGCCGGGCGAGGAGACCTCGCCGGACGCCCGTCTCACCCTCGTCCCGGCGACGCTCGCGAAGGGCCTGGAGTACGACTACGTGGTCCTGGACGAACCCGCCGCGATCACCGCCGCCGAACCGGACGAGCGCACCGGTCTGCGCCGCCTGTACGTGGCGCTGACCCGCGCCGTGTCCGGGCTGACGGTGGTGCACGCCGAGCCGCTGCCGGACGCCCTCACCGGCCGGTGACCCGGGCTCACGCCCGCGGGGAGGGCACCTCCGGGCGCCGGGCCATGACGACGACACCCGGCCCGGTCTGCTCGTCCGCGGGAAGCCGGAGTTCGGCGACCGGGCGCAGGCCGGCCTGCTCGACCAGGTCCACGAGCTGTTCCGGCCGCCACTGGTGCGTGGTCCACCGCACGGGCACGCCTCCGTACGCCTCGGTGCGCGCCACGTCCTCGTCACCGACGTGTGTCGCGGTGATGAAGTGCCCGCCCGGCTTCAGGGCGCGCGCGAACCGGGCGAGGACCCGGGGAAGGACGTCGCGGGGGAGGTTGAACAGCGACCACCAGCCGAGCACGCCGCCGAGGGACGCCTCCTCGAGGCGGACGTCGGTGGCGGAGGCGACGCCGAAGCGGCACTGCGGATGGAGACGGCGGGCGTTCTCGATCATGCGGGGTGAGAGATCGACGCCGGACACGTCGAGCCCGCGTTCGGCGAGGTAGGCGGTCACCGTTCCGGGTCCGCAGCCGACGTCGAGGACGGGCCCCGAATCCCCCACGCTGTCGGCGAAGGCGTCGATCGACGCCTTCAGCCACGGGTGGCGGCGGATGTCGCCGAATCCCGTCGTCTCGACCATGTGGACGTAGTTGTCGGCCACCCGGTCATAGGACTCACGGACCACGTCGAGATCGGCCGGGTGGTCGATGTGGTGTGCGCGCATCGGCCCACCATAATTCCGCCGGCACGGCCGCCGGAGCGGTTGTCCGAAACAGCCCGGTGGCCGCCGTCACGGCGCTCCGGGCCGCTCCGTGTCCGCGTGCTGGCGGGCGGCCAGGGCGTGGGCCGTGTCCCGGGTCGCCGGGTAGAGGCCGAGGTAGTGGGCGTACAGCTCCTCGTAGATCCGTCCGGCGCCCGTGGTGTCCGGTTCCACCACGCTCTCCACGGGGTTCCACTCGGCGATGTCCCCGGGCGCCGCCAGTCCGGTGCCGACCGCCGCGAGGAACGTGTCGCCGTACGCCGCGCCGACCGTGTGCCGGGGCACCTCCTGCACCCGTCCCGTCACGTCCGAAACGATCCGCGTCCACAGGCTGCGCGCCCCGCCGCCCACCGCCACCAGCCGCCGCACGTCACCGCCCGACCCGGCCAGCGCGGCCAGGTTGTGCCGCACCCCGAACGCCGTGCCCTCCAGCGCCGCCCGGTACAGATGACCCCGCCCGTGCCGCAGCGTCAGGCCGTGCACGAGGCCCCGCGCGTCCGGGTCGGAGATCGGCGTCCGCTCACCGGCGAAGTACGGCAGCATCAGCAGGCCCTCGGAACCGGCCGGGATCCGCGCCGCCTCCTCGACCAGCGTCTCGTACGACGCCCCCGTCAGGTCCCGCAGCCAGCCGGTGACCGCGCCGGACGTGGCCATGCCGCCCGCCAGGCAGTACGTCCCCTCGAACGCGCCCGCCGTGCCCCACAGGGCCCGCCCCGGCACCGGCTCCCGCAACACGTTCACCAGGAACATCGTCGTCCCGTACATCAGCATCAGGTCCCCGGGCCCGGTGGCGCCGACGGCCGTGGCCTCCGCCCAGGCGTCGACGGTGCCCGCGACCACGGGCGTGCCCGCGGGAATCCCCGTCAGCGCGGCGGCCTCCGCCGTCACCTCCCCCACCACGTCGGACGGCCACACCAGCCGCGGCCACTCCAGCCCCGGGGCGACCTCCTCGCACCACTCCTCGATCCACCGGTGCTCCCGCAGGTCGTACAGCGGGTCGCACTGGCTGGCGGAGTGGTGGTCCAGGACGTACTCCCCCGTCAGCCGGTGCGCCAGGAACGAACTCGCCATGAACCAGCGGCGGGTGCGCCCGTACACCTCCGGCTCCCGCTCCCGCAGCCAGCCCAGTTTCGGGCCGACGGCCTGGCTGCTCAGCGCGGAACCGCCCCGCCGCAGGATCTCCGCCTCCCCGAACCGCCGTGTCTGCGCGGCGACCTGCTCACCGGCGCGGGTGTCGACCCCGTACAGGATCGCGGGTCGCAGCGGCACGTGACCGGCGTCGACCGGCAGCAGACAGGGCCCGATCCCGCTGACCCCGACGCCCGCCAGCGGTTCGCCGTCCGGCGCGGAGGCCATCAGCTCGGTGGCCAGCTCCCGGAAGTCGTGCCACCACACCGCTTCCGCGTCGTGCTCGACCCAGCCCGGCCGGGGGGTGTCGGTGCGGTGCTCCCGCACGGCCTGCGCGAGGAGTTGCCCGTCCGGGCGGGTGAGCACCCCCTTGGAGCTGGACGTTCCGATGTCGATACCGAGCAGCAGGGTCATACGGGTTCCTTGTCGAGTCGATCAGCCGAAGTCGCTGCCGTGAAGCACAACGGCACCTTCGGGTCACGGGCAACACCGCGCCCGGGACGGCCGGCAGCCGCTGTTCCGACGGGAGGGGGCCGGAGGGAGGGGGGCCCGGAGGGAGGGGGTCTTCCACGCTTACGTGTATGTGTGGCCGCGGAAAAAGGGTGACCGTCTCCGCGCACCGTTCAGGCGGCCGTAAATATGCGGTGGAAGACCCCCTCCCGGAGGACCCGCCCCCCGGCACCCCGGCGACCGGAGCAACCCGGACCGAGCCGAACGGACCGAACCAAACCGACCGATGCGAACCCGAACCGCACCCGAACCGACCTGGCCCGGACCGACGAACCGAACCGGACCGGACCGGACGGACCGCACCGCACCGCACCGACGGACCAACCGGGATGCGGGCCCGGGCCCGGGCCGGAGGCCGCACCGTGGTGCGCCCCCGCCCCGACCCCGCCCCCGGCCGGGAGGTCACCCCGCATCGCCGAACCCGTCGTACCGGATCCCCAGCAGCCGGCACACCTCCCGCAGCTCCGCGACGTAGTCGCCCGGCACCGCGTGGATGTGGTTGGAGCCGAAGCGGGACAGGAACTCCTCGGCCGGCGTGTGCAGCCGCGCGAAGGCGTGCGGCCACTCCCAGGTGGAGGCCCGCATCATCCGCTCGTTCGTCTCGGCGTCGTAGTTCTCCAGGTCGCCGCGCATGACGTGCATCCGGTACTCGCCGTCGAGCCGGGTGAGCCGGGCGAACGTCATGGCGCCGGGCGCGGCCAGGTGCTGTACGGAGGCGCCGCCCGCCGGGAAGTAGAAGACCTCGGGGAAGAAGTTGACCTTGGAGAGGTTCTCGGCGGGGTCGTCGGACCGGGCCGCGTACCAGGTGGCGTGCTGGCCGGAGTTGGCGAGGTCCCAGACGTCCTTGTCGGCGTGGTAGTGCCGGACGTCGGCGAACAGCGCCGGGGAGCCGGACAGCAGCTTGAGGATCTGCATGGACAGCGCGCCGTCCATGTCCGCCTCGGTGGAGGTCACATGGGTGGGCTTGGGGCCCTCCCAGTCGTACGGGTCGTTCAGGAACGCCTCGGTGACGTCCATGGTGCAGAAGTTGTTGGTCAGCTCGGGCTGGCCCTTGATGCCGGAGAAGTCGAGGTTCCACTCCTCGATCAGCTCGCGCATCGCGTAGTAGCTGCGGAGCTGCCGCTCCAGCAGCTCGGGGGTGAGCTTATTGCCGTCGTAGTGGACGCCCGCCGCGTGCTTCTCGATCCACTCGCGTCCGGCCCGCACCCGCGCGGGGTCGGCGTTCTCGCTGCGCCGGACGATCTCCCACTGGTCGATCTCCTCGACGTCGACACCGAAGACCTTCATCCACTGGTCGGTGTTGGCGGTCGCGGTGTACATGCCCATGGGCCGGCCGCCGATGCGGCCGAAGGTGGAGCCGCGCAGGCCCTGGACGGCGGTGGCGGCCCGCACCCGGGTGAGGATGCGGTCCTGTACCTCGCGGTCGGCGAGGTCGCCCCAGGCGCGGGAGTGCACGCGGCCGATCTGGTCGAGGGCGCCGCCGCCCGCGAGCATGCCGACCATGCCGGGGAACTGCGGGTCGATGTTGGCGACCATGAGGATCGGGCCGGGGGTGGCCTCGGCGGCGAGCATGGTGAAGTGCGGGAAGGTCCACACCGAGTGGTGGAAGATCGTCAGGTCGACGTGCCGGTCGGCGAGCCACCGGGCCTGCGAGGTGGCCAGGGTGTTGCTGCTGACCTGCTCGGGCGCGGCGATCACCTCGTGCCCGGCGGCGGTGAGCATCGCGGTGAGTTCGCCGCCTGCCCGGGCGATGTGGTCGGTGACGTCGCGGTGGGCGAAGTCCCGGCCGTCGGAGATGGACAGCAGTCCGATGCGTGCCATGGAGAAGTGGCCTCCGTGTCTTTCTCTTCGTGGGGGCGTCGGCTACTTGAGACCGGACGTCTTGATGGACTCGACGATCTGTCGCTGGAAGGCGAAGAAGAGGACGAGCATGGGCGCGGCGGCGACGAGGGCGGCCGCGAGGATGTAGTTCCAGGCGGAGGTGTACTGCGTCTGGAAGGTGGTGATCGCCAGTTGGACGACGGTGAGGTCGGGGTTGTTGGTGGCGACCAGCGGCCAGAGGAAGGCGTTCCAGTTGGCCAGGAAGAAGAAGATGGCGAGCGCGGAGAGGATCGGCCGGGACAGCGGCAGCACGATCGACCAGTAGACCCGCCAGTGGCCGCAGCCGTCGACGATCGCCGCTTCCTCCAGCTCCCTGGGGATGCCCAGATAGAACTGGCGCAGCAGGAAGATGCCGAAGGCGTTGAAGATCGCGGGGATGATCAGGCCGGCGTAGCTGTCGAGCAGGCCCAGCTCCCGGGCGACCAGGAACAGCGGGATCAGCACCACGGGCGCGGTGATCAGCAGTGTGGAGAAGATCAGCGTGAAGACCGTCTCCCGGCCGGGGAAGCGCAGCCGGGCGAGCGCGTAGGCGGCCATCGAGTGGAGGAGCAGCGCCACGAGGGTGATCACGGCGGAGACGAAGAAGCTGTTCCAGAGGTAGCGGGCGAACGGCACCTCGGTGAAGACGTAGACGAAGTTCTGCAGGGTCACGTCGTCGGGGATCAGCTTGCCGTCGTTGACCTGGTCGCGGGGCTTGAGGGCCGCCGAGATCATCCACAGGACGGGGAAGAAGGCCCCGGCGGCGAGGACGGCCGTGAACAGGGTCAGCCCGAGGCGGCCCCGGCTGCCGGGGCCCTTTCGCCCGGTTGCCGCGCCCCGTGCGCGCCCGGCCGCGAGGGTGGTGGTCTCACTCGCCATCGTCGAACCTCCCGCCCTTCGTGACCTTGAAGATCACCGCGGAGCAGACGACCATGACCAGCACCAGGAACGTGCCCATGGCGGCGGCGTAGCCGTACTCCCCGAAGATGAAGGCCTGTTGGTAGATGTAGAAGATCGCCAGCGAGGTGCTGTTGGCGGGGCCGCCCTCGGTGAGGACGAAGACCAGCTCGAAGCCGCCGGTGATGGCGGCGACGGTCGACATCAGCAGCACGAAGAAGCTGGTCGGCCGGAGCAGCGGCCAGGTGATGGTGCGGAACTGCTTCCAGGGGCCCGCGCCGTCGATGCGGGCGGCCTCGTAGAACTCCTTGGGGATCTCCTGGAGCCCCGCCAGGAAAATGATCATGTAGTAGCCCATCATCACCCAGATGAAGACGGCGATGATCGAGTACAGCGCGACGGCCGGGTCGCCGAGCCAGGAGGTGCCGTCGAGGCCGAGGCCGCGCAGCGCCTTGTTCACCACGCCGACCTGCTCGTCCAGCATGAACTTCCAGAGCAGACCGACAACCACCAGGCTGATGACGTACGGCAGGAAGAACAGGGTGCGGAAGATCCCCATGCCGGGCAGCTTCTGCTTGACCAGCAGCCCGAGGCCGAGGCTGACGGCGAACAGCACCGGGACCAGCACCAGCACGTAGACGCCGGTGATCTGCATGGAGTCCCAGAACAGCGGGTCGCCGAGCATCCGCTCGTAGTTGCCGAGGCCGATGAACTCGTAGCTGCCGAAGCCGCTGACCTGGAAGAAGCTCAGCACGACGGACAGCAGCATCGGAACGGCGACGAAGACGAGCAGGCCGATGGCGTCGGGCGCGAGGAACAGGCCCGCAGCGATCCACTCACGGTGCCTGCGGCTGAGCCCCTTCTTCTCCGGCGGGGTGCCGCCGGCGGCTTCGGGGGAGGTTCGCCGGGGTGTGACGACGCTGGTCATATCAGGCTCGCCCCCTGGTAGCTCTTCATGTAGGCCTCGATGGACTGCTGGGCGCGCGCGGCCTCGCCCGCCACACCGCGGCCGGCGAGCATGGTGCCCTGGACGGCGTCGGAGACGGCCTTGTAGACGACCGGCGGGAAGCGTGGTTCGGCCCGGCCGCCGGGGAAGATCTCGTCCTTGAACTTCCTCATCGCCCAGAAGTCGTAGCCGCCCTGCTCGGTGCCGCGCTCCAGCGCGGACCTGCGGGGCGCCACGTCGGACTTGGCCTTGGTGCACCAGTCGACCGTCCGGCCGATGCAGTCGTCCTCCATGGTGCCGAGCGCCCAGGCGCAGAACTCGGCGGCGGCCTCCGGGTTGCGGCCCTTGGCGTTGGCGCAGAAGGACCAGCCGCCGAGCGTCGTCGTGTACTCGCCGCCGTCGGGCACGGGCAGCTTGAACACCCCGTACTCGTGCTTCGGCGCGAACGCCCGAAGGCTCGCGACCTGCCAGATGCCGTTCTGCCACATGCCGGCGTTGCCGTTCCGGAAGGCGGAGATCAGGTCGTTGGCGGCGGGCATCGTCCGGGGGGTGATCCCGGCCCGTACGGCGTCCTGCCAGAGGGCCAGCGCCCGGCGTACGGCCCTGGAGTCGAAGGACACGTTGCCGTCCTTGTCGAGGACGTCACCGCCGCCCTGCCACATCCACGGGTACCAGGTGAAGTTCTGGAAGTAGCCGGGCGGGGTCTCGAAGACCAGCCCGGCGCGGGTCCTCGTGGTCAGCTTGTCGCCGACGTCGAGCATCTGGTCCCAGGTGACGGGGATGTCGCCCTCGGACAGGCCCGACTGCTCCCAGGACGCGACGTCGTAGAACATCGCCAGCGGCTCGATCTCCATGGGCAGGGCGTAGACCTTGCCGTCCACCATCCGGCTGGCGAGCGTGTCCGGGTGGTAGTCCTCGATCGCCGCCGGGTCCATGTGCGGGGTGAGGTCCGCGAGGACGCCGCCGTTGGAGTAGCGGAGGAAGTCGCCGGGGCTGGCGAGGAAGATGTCCGGGCCGTCACCGGCCGCGAAGGCCGTGGGCAGCTTGGACCCGTTCTGGTAGGTCTTCGGCGGCATGTAGAGCAGTTCGACCTTGACGTCGTGGGTGGCGTTCCACTGGTCGGCCATGTCGGTGAACCACTTGCTCTGCGCGTTGAGCGCGGGGTCCTTCGAGTGCTGCGGTGCGTAGAAGTTCCAGAACTTCAGGGCCGAGCCGCCGGCCTTCGCCGTGCCGCAGCCGGTGAGCAGCGCGGGCGCGCCGAGTGCGGCGGCTCCGGCGGCCGCTCCGGTGAGGAGGCGGCGGCGGGTCGGGCCGGTGCGGGCGGCGGGGGCCGGGCTGTCGGCGGGTGGTCCGGCTGGCTCGGCGTCTTTGCCGTGCTGGAGCATTCCGTGCTCCTGTCCTTGGGTCGGGGCCCGTGGGGGACGGCCGTGTTACGGGGACGGTGTGGGGAGTTCGCCGTGGGGGGCGGTTCGGGGCGGGGCCGGCGCCGGTGCGGCGGCCGGCGTACCGGGGCGGGGGGGGTCAGTCCACTTCGAGGTCGAGCAGCCCCGGGGTGGCCGGGCGGCCGGTGCCCGCGGGGTTGTCGAGGTAGAAGACCGCGGTGGAGGCGATGTCGTCGGAGGTGTGCCGGTAGCGGTGCGGGAGACCGTTGCCCTGGCCCGGGCCGATGCCGAGGCTCTGCACGGTGATCCGCAGGTCCTCGGCGAACCGGACCGGGTCGGCGATGTGCCAGCGGTACATCCCGAAGCGCTGCTGGCTGGCGTACAGGCCGTCGGGGCACAGGATCTGGTTCAGGCCGAGATACGGGGTGGTGTACTCGGTGTAGCCCTGCCCGGGCACGTCGAAGTTCCAGGCGCCGCCGAAGTAGTCCTCGGTGCCGGTGCCGCAGATGGTGGGGTACTCCTCGTCCCCGTCGAGGTAGAACTTCAGCTCGCCCTCCCCCCACCAGCCCGGGCTGTTGACGCCCCAGGCCATGTACGTGCCGACGTACTGCCCGGCGCCGGTGACGCCGTCGAGGACGGTGTGCACCTCGCCCAGCGGTACGGGATGGCTGCGGCGCCACTGGGCGTGGAAGTACGCCGCGTCGTCGTCGACCTCGCCGAGTTCGTAGTCGACCTGGTAGTAGAGGGTGACCTTCTCGGCGGAGACGTTCTCCAGGGTGATGCGGGCGGCCCGGCGGAACGGCATCGGCCAGTAGGCGTTGAACCCGCCGTTGGGGTTGGCGGCGACGGGGATCGAGGAGACCTGGCTGAAGGTGTTCCAGCCGTTGCAGAAGAAGTCGCCGAGCGGCACCTCGACGGCCGGCTCCTCCTCGCCCTCCCAGTACATCCGCAGCAGGGTGCCGCGCCAGGCGCGGTGCGGGTCGGTGGTGCACCAGATGTGCTTGATGCTGCCGGGGCCCTCGATGTCCGCCAGCACGGCCGTCTCGCCTGCGGCGATGTCAATGCTCGGGGAGATCTTCCAGCCCGGGCCGAGACGGCCGGCGGCCTGCGCGCCGGTACCCTCGGTGGCCCGGCC
This sequence comes from Streptomyces lycii, assembly GCF_009735685.1. Lineage (GTDB taxonomy): Bacteria > Actinomycetota > Actinomycetes > Streptomycetales > Streptomycetaceae > Streptomyces > Streptomyces lycii. The sequence continues at coordinate 15,012 of NZ_WHPN01000267.1, forward strand.
GCCCGCGCCCTTCGCTCCGGTGAAGTTCTCGGCGCTGATGGACCGGGTGACCGCGGAGGTGCGGCGGGCGAGATCGTCCAGTCCTGCTGACGTACTCATCGGGGCTCCGTTGTGAAGGCGACTGCGTGCTAAGGGTCTGTTGAAATCGATTTCTTTCAAGACCGCACGGCGCCCGCCCAGTAATCCTCGGGCCTCCGTCGCGGGTACCTCCGGCCAGGCGACTCCCCGGACAGAGGTCTCTTGAAATCCATTTCACGCGAACGTAAGGTTCCTGTCGAGGGGTGTCAAGAGGTCTCGTACAAACCGCTCCCGACCGTCGGCAACGGCGCCGAACCGGACGGAGAATGGTGGTGGTGCACCTGGGTGCGCGGTCAATTCCCGCGCCTGATCGAGAGGTTCGGGTAGGACTTTGACGACGATCAACGACGTGGCGCGCGCCGCCGGTGTCTCCGCGGCCACCGTCTCCCGGGTCTTCAACGGCGGCCGGGTCACCGCGGAGCGCGCGGAGCGGGTCCGCCGGACCGCCGCCGAACTCGGCTTCTCCCCCAACCGGGTGGCCCGCTCGCTGCGCAAGCAGCGGTCCAGCGTGATCGGGCTGATCATCCCGGACATCGAGAACCCCTTCTTCACCTCGCTCGCGCGCGGTGTGGAGGACGCGGCCCAGCAGACCAATCTCTCCGTGGTCCTCTGCAACTCCGACGAGGACGTGGAGAAGGAGCGCCGCTATCTGGAGATAGCGCTGGCCGAGCAGATGGCCGGCGTGATCGTCGCCGCCGCCTCCCGCAACCGCACGGACCTCTCCCCGCTCGCCGCCCGCGGCATGCCCGTCGTCGCCGTCGACCGGCGGCCCCGGGGCGCGTCCGTCGACGCCGTGATGGTCGACAACCAGCACGGCGGCGAGGAGGCCACCGCCCACCTGCTGAGCGAGGGGTACGAGCGCGTCGCCTGCATCACCGGACCCGAGGGCGCCTCCACCTCCGAGGAACGGCTGGCCGGCTTCCGCACGGTGATGAGCGACCACCTGCGGGAGCGCGGCGAGGACCAGGCGCGGCTGCGGGAGTACATCCGCTACGCCGACTTCCGGGTCGAGGGCGGCCGGGCCGCCATGGAGGACCTGCTGAGGCTGCCGGAGCCGCCGGACGCCGTGTTCGTCGCGAACAACCTGATGACGGTGGGCGCCCTGGAGGCGCTCCGCGAGGCCGGCACACTGCCGCCGGAGACCGGGGTCCTCTCGTTCGGTGACGTGCCGTGGGCGTCGCTGGTGCATCCGTCGCTGACGACGGTGCAGCTGCCCTCCTACGACCTGGGCTGGACGGCGGCCGGGCTGCTCCAGGACCGGATCGGCGGGGTGGACCGGCCGCTCCAGACCCTGGTGCTGCGCACGTCCCTCCAGGTCCGCGCGAGCACGGGCGGGCCCTCGGCGGACTGACGGACACGGCAGCCCGGCACGGGGCCGGACTCGGGGGCGGACGCGGGCCCGCCGTGCCCGGGCTGTGCGCGGGCCCGGGCCTGCCGTGCCCGGGGCTGTGCGCGGGCGCGGGCCCGTCGGTGTGCCCGGCCTCGTTCGCGGGCGCGGGCCCGTCCGTGTGACCGGTCGGGCCCGCGCCCGGCCGGGCGGGTTCGCGTGCGCGAGCCGGGCGCCGGGCGCTTCGCGTGCCCCGCCCCGTTTGCCGGACCGGGCCCGTTCACGGGCGCGCCCCCGGTGCACCGATGAGTTCGGGCGCCGGGCGCGGTCAGCCCTCTCGTCATCCGTCGCAGGAAATACGAGAGGCAGCACCCCATGACATCGCAGAGCAACGTCACCGGGCTCGGCGTCGTGATCGGCAGCACCGACCCCGACGCGCTCGCCGCGTGGTACCGCGCCGCGCTGGAGCCGCTGGGCGCCCGCTGGGAGCAGCACATGCTCTTCGTCGGGCCGGGCGCGATCATCGGATTCGACCGGCGCGACGACGTCGCGGACAAGGCGGCCGAGCCGGGACGGCACCTGGTCAACATCACGGTGCGGGACATCAGGGCGGCCGAACGGCACCTCGACTCGCTCGGGGTGACCTGGGTGCGGCCGGTCGAGGAGGTCGGCGGCGGCTGGATCTTCTCCACGGTCCTGGACCCGGTCGGCAACTACCTCCAGATCCTCCAGGGTCCCGAGACTTCCTGACGGGGACGGCTCCCGGGCCCGGCCGACCGTGCGCGCGCCGTACCGTGCCGTGCCGTGCCCGGGGTGGCCCCGCCACGACGGCGGGACCGCCCCGGTCGGCAGGTCCCCGGCGGAACCGGCCCCGCGGAACCGGCCCCAGGGAACCACCGCCACCGCCACGGCTGCCGCGTTCGTCGCGGCTCGCCCCGCGACCGTGGTGTCCGGGGCCGCCCCGCAGCCGTGGTGTCAGAGGCCGCCCGCCTCCGTGGTGTCCGGGGGGCCACCCCGCTGCCGTGGTGTCAGAGGCCGCCGCCGCCGTGGTGTCGGAGGCCGCCGCAGCCGCCCGGCCGCCGGCCGGGACGGGTCCCCGGGTTTCAGTCCAGCAGCTGGTCCAGGGTGATCGGGAGGTCCCGGATCCGCTTGCCGGTGGCGTGGTGCACCGCGTTGGCGACCGCCGCCGCCACGCCCACGATTCCGATCTCGCCGAGCCCGCGGGCGCCGAGCGCGTTGAAGCGGGTGTCGGGGTGGTCGAGGAAGTGGACGTCGACGGCGGGCGTGTCGGCGTTCACCGGGATGAGGTAGCCGGCGAGGTCGGCGTTGGCGGGGCGGCCCGCGCTGTCGAAGTGCAGGCCCTCGTGGAGCGCCGAGGACAGGCCCCACACCATCCCGCCGAGGATCTGGCTGCGGGCGGTCTTCTCGTTGACGACCGTGCCGCCGTCCATCACCGCGAGCATCCGGGAGACCCGGATCTCCGAGGTCCACCGGTTCACCCGGACCTCGCAGAACTGGGCGCCGAAGGACGCGTAGGCGTAGTCCTGCGACTGGTCCGGCGCGGACGAGCCCTCGGCCTCGACGCCGGGGCGGCCGGTCGCCGCGAGGACGGTGTCGAAGTCCTCGCTCGGGCCGCCGTCGGCGGTGAGCCGGCCGTTCTCGTAGCGTACGGAGTCCGGGTCCAGGCCGTGGAAGGGCGACCGTTCGTGCTCCACGGCCAGCTTGATCAGCGCCTTCTGGGCCTCGCCGGCCGCGGCGAGGATCGCGGAGCCGACGCTCGCGGTGCCGGCCGAGCCGCCGACGAACCCGGCGTCGCTGAGCGCGGAGTCGCCGAGGGCCGGTTTGATCCGGTGCGCCGGGAGGCCCAGCGCCCGGGACCCGACGACGGACAGGACGGTCCACATGCCCGTGCCCAGGTCGGCCGTCGAGCCGGAGACGGCGGCGGTGCCGTCGGCCTGGAAACGGACCTTCATCGTGGCCGGGAAGCGGAGAGCCGGGAAGACCGCGGTGGCCATACCGGTGCCGGTCAGCCAGTCGCCGTCGGCCGTGCTGCCCGGCTCCTTGGCGCGCCGGGACCAGCCGAAGCGCTCGGCGCCGGTGCGGTAGCACTCCAGGAGGTGCTTGCTCGACCAGGGTTTGCCGCTGTGCGGGTCGGTGGTGGCGTGGTTCCTGATCCGCAGTTCGAGGGGGTCGATGCCGAGTTCACCGGCGAGTTCGTCCATCGCGCATTCCAGGGCGAAGGACCCGGGCGCCTCTCCGGGGGCGCGCATGATGGTCGCCTCGGGGACGTTCAGCGGTACGTATTTGGCGCCGACCTGGATGTTCGGGGAGGCGTACCAGGTCAGGGACGAGTGGTGCCCGCCCGCCTCGACCGTGGCCGAGCCGATCGCGGCCCCGGACCAGGCGTCGTGCCGCACGGCGGTGAGCATGCCGTCGCGGCGGGCGCCCAGGGTCACCTCCTGGCGGGTGGCCGCCCGGGTCGCGGTCGCGGTGAAGACCTGTTCGCGGGTGTTCACCGTCTTGACCGGCCGCCCCAGCTTCCGCGCCGCGGCCGCCGCGAGCCTGGTCTGCGCGTACGTGGCGTACTTGCCGCCGAACGCGCCGCCCACGTACGGGCCGAGCGCCCGCACGTCCCCGCGCTCCACCTCCAGCGCCGTCGCCAGGTCGGACGCCAGCACCCCGGCGCCCTGCGAGCTGCTGTGCACGGTGAGCCTGCCGCCCGACCAGGCGGTGACGGCCGAGTGCGGCTCCATGGGCGTGTGCTGCTGCTGGGCGGTGGTGTAGGTGGCGGCGAGGGTCACCTCGGCGGCGCGCAGCGCCTCGTCGATGGAGCCGACCCCGTCGGCGAGAACGGTGACGACGGCGGGTCCGCCGTCCACGCTGTCCGGCTCCTTCGCGCCGGGCAGCCCGGCCTCCAGGGAGACGGCGGCGGGGCGCTCGTCGTAGTCGGCGCTCACCAGCATCGCGGCGGCGCGGGCCTGTTCGTACGTCTCGGCGACGACGAAGCCGATCGGCTGCCCGTGGTGCACGACCTCCTTGTCCGCCAGCGGCACCCGCACCGGGCCCAGGAAACCGGAGGGCTTCAGCGGGAGCGGGTTGAACGGGGTGTACACGGCGAGGACGCCGGGGGCGCGTTCGGCGGCGGAGACGTCCATGGAGCGGATGGTGGCGTTCGCGACCGTGGAGACGATCATGTAGCCGTGGGCGAGGCGGTCGGGGCTGCGGTCCGCTCCGTAGGCGGCGCCGCCGGTGACCTTGGCGCGGCCGTCCACCCGGTCGGCGGAAACGGCCCGCCGGGGTTTGCTGTTCGGCACGGACACGTCAGTCTCCCAGGCTCAGCAGGGCGCGCACGAGGGTGCGCCGGACGAGGGTGGGTTTGAAGCGGTTCCCGGGGAGCGTGCGCATGCCCTCGGTGGCCCGTTCCGCCGCCTGCTCGTACGTCTCCCGGGTCGCCGGCCGGCCGGTCAGCGCCTCCTCGACGGCGGGCAGCCGCCACGGCTTGGTGCCCGTGCCGCCGACCGCGATCCTGGCCCCGGCGACGCTGTCGCCCTTGAGGTCGAGGGCCACGGCGGCGGAGGACAGGGCGAACTCGTACGAGGAGCGGTCGCGGATCTTCAGATACGTGGAACGCGCCGCCCAGGGCAGTGCGGGGACCACGATCTCGGTGACCAGCTCGCCGGGGCGCAGCTCGTTCTCCCGCTCGGGGGTGCTGCCCGGCTCCCGGTAGAAGTCCGCCAGCGGCACGGTCCGCGGGCCGTCGGTGCTCCGCAGCTCCACGGACGCGTCGAGGGCGACCAGCGCGACGGCGAGGTCGCTCGGGTGCGTCGCCACGCACGAGTCGCTGGTGCCGAGCACGGCGTGCGCCCGGTGCACGCCGTCGATGGCGGCGCAACCGCTGCCGGGCTCGCGCTTGTTGCAGGGCGCGGAGACATCGCGGAAGTAGCCGCAGCGGGTGCGCTGGAGCAGATTGCCGCCCATGGAGGCCATGTTGCGGATCTGCTGGGAGGCACTGGCGAGCAGGGCCTGGGAGATCACCGGATACCACTCGCGCACCTGCGGGTGCCCGGCGACGGCGGCCATCCGCTCCAGCGCCCCGATCCGCAGCCCGTCGTCGCCGGTGCGGACGGAGCGCAGCGGCAGCGCGTTGATGTCGATGACCTGCCGGGGCGTCATCACCTGGAGCTTCATCAGGTCGACGAGGGTGGTGCCGCCCGCGAGGTAGGCGGTGTCCGCGCCGGCCTGCGCGAGGGCGTCCTCGGTGGTCTCGGCGGCCCGGAAGTCGAAGTCCTTCACGCCTCCCCGCCTCCCCGCTCACCCGGGCCCGGTTTCCCGGCGCCCCTCTTCCCGGCGCCCTCACCGGCGCCCGGTTTTCGGGCTCCGCGCTGCTTCACCGGGCCGCCCTGCGCCTGGCGGACCGCGTCGACGATGTTGGGATACGCGCCGCAGCGGCACAGATTGCCGGACATGTACTCGCGGATCTCGTCGTCGGTGCCGGGCCGGCCGCTGTCGACCAGCGCGGCGGCGGACATCACCTGCCCGGAGGTGCAGAAGCCGCACTGGAAGCCGTCGCAGTCGATGAACGCCTGCTGCACGCGGTGCAGTTCGTCGCCGTCCGCCAGCCCCTCGACGGTGGTGATCTCCTTGCCGCGCACGGTGAGGGCCAGCGTCAGACAGGACAGCACGGGCCGCCCGTCCTCGTGGACCGTGCAGGCCCCGCACTGGCCGCGGTCGCAGCCCTTCTTCGGGCCGGTGGTGCCGAGCCGTTCGCGGAGCGCGTCGAGGAGGGTGACGCGGGGCTCCACCGATACGGTCCGCTCGGCGCCGTTGAGGGTGAAGCGCAGCTCGGTCTCGGCGGCGGGGGCCGCCGGGGCTGCCGCCGCTCCGGTGGGTTCCGCGGCTGCTGGAGCCGCGCCGCGCAACAGCGATCCGGCGGTTACCCCGGCCACGGCGGAGCCGGTCAGGAAGCGGCGGCGGGAGGCGCCGGGGGTGCCCGCCGCGCCCGGTATCGGTGAGCCGTCCGGTGAGCCGTCCGGCGGACGGTCGCCGTCCGCTCTCTGCCGCGCGGGAGGGGCCATGGGGGGTTCTCCTTCGGGGAGCGCGAACACTCGGCCTGTGCTGTGGCGTACGCCACAGAAGTGGGTAGCATGCGCCCCCACCCCCGCGCCACCACATGGCCGGTTCCCGCCCCTCCTCCCCCGGCCACCCCTCGCCCCACTCCCGTCCGGTCTCTCATCCCCCTTCCGGGGCCACCGCTTTCCTCCGGAAACCCTGCCTCCGGGCCCTCTGTTTCCGTCTGTTGCCGTCTGTTTCCGTCTGTTGCCGTCTGTTGCCGCGCGCCCTCCGGCGGGACGCGCCCGGCCCGGCCGCGGTGGCTCGCTGCGCGGCAGGGAGCGGTGCGCGGCGGA
>NZ_WHPN01000268.1:0-82345 GCF_009735685.1 Streptomyces lycii
GCGGCGTTGTCCGCGCGCCGACGGGACCGACGAGGACGGCGCGCACCGCCGGCCGCTCAGGTGCCGCCGTGGGCGACGCCCCGTGGGCCGGGTGGTGTCAGCCGGTCAGGGCGGCGAGGGTGTCGTCCAGGTCGGTGGCCCCGGGCCGGTTGTGGGGGAGCTTCGCGAGGATTCTCGCCATGCCGCAGGTGTTGGTGAGGGCGGAGAGGACCAGGCCGCCGGCGACGCCCGCGGACAGCAGGCGGGCCACGTTCCGGCGTTGACCCGCGAGGAGGCCGGTCAGGACCAGCGTTCCGGCGGCGAGGCGGACCTGCCGGTCCATGGCCCAGGGGGTGCGGGTGCCGGCGGGTCGGTGGGTGGGGTGACCGAGCTGCGTCCAGGCGGTGGTGCCGCCCGTGAGGGTGGCGGCGGTGATGCCCTGATCGGCCAGGCGCCGGCAGGCGGTCGCGGAGCGGACGCCGGAGGCGCACACGATGAGAAGGCCGCCGAGGCCGGCGGCGGCCCTCAGGGCGGGCAGGGCCTTGTCGAGGTGGTCGAGGGGGATGTTGTGCGCACCGGGCAGGTGGCCGGAGGCGTATTCGCCGGGGGTGCGCACGTCGATGACGCTCAGCTCGTGCAGGCGGGCGTTGGCCTGGTCGGCGGTCAGGCTGGTGGGTGCCATGGGGATTTTCCTTTGCTCGGTTGGCGTTACCCCTTCGGTAAGGTACCCGCGGGGGTATCTCGAAGGAGTGTGGGTCGTGGAACTGGCGATGGCGGCTGAGGAACTGAAGACGGTGGTCAACCGGCTGCGCCGGGCGCAGGGCCAGATCGCCGGTGTGATCAAGATGATCGAGGAGGGGCGGGACTGCGAGGACGTGGTCACGCAGCTCGCGGCGGCGTCCCGGGCTCTGGACAAGGCGGGCTTCGCGGTCATCGCGACCGGCTTGCAGCACTGCCTGACCGATGAGGACATGGCCGCTTCGGGTGACCGGGAGCAGATGCGTGCCCGGCTGGAGAAGTTGTTCCTCTCTCTGGCCTGACCCGTGGTCCGCCGCATCCGGTCAGCTGCCTTGCCTGTCAGGTGAGGGCGTCGGTGAGCATGAAGGCCGCCACGGCCAGCAGCACGGCGGCGAAGACGCGCTGCAGCACGGTGCCGGTGGCCTTGGCGGCCAGGCGTTTGCCGTCCCGGGCGCCCAGGAGCGCCGCCCCGGTGAAGGGGCCGATCACCGCCCAGTCGATGCCCGCGGTGGTGGCGCCGCGGGTGGCCAGGGAGGCCAGCGAGTTCGCCGAGATGACCAACAGGCTCGTGCCGACGGCGGCCTGCATTTCGAACGCCAGCAGGGTGACCAGGGCAGGGACGGCGAGGAAGCCTCCCCCGACACCGAGCAGACCGGTCAGCGCCCCCAGTCCGGCGCCGCTGCCTGCTGCCTTGGTGAGCCGTGCCCCGCCGGCCGCCGGGCCGGTGGCGGCACGGCCGGGGCGGAGCATGGTGACGGCGGCGAGTGCGGCGATGGCCGCGAACGCCCCGGTCAGCACGGTCTGGGGCAGACGGGATGCGGCGGCTCCGGCCGCCGCGGCGGGCAGGAGCCCGGTCGCGGCGAACAGCGCGCCGGTCTTCCAGCGGACGCCGCCGGTGCGCGCGTGGGCGTACAGGGCGGTGAGCGAGGTGGCCGTGACGATGATCAGGCCGGCGGTGGTGGCGGCGGCCGGGGTGAAGCCGAGCAGGTAGATCAGTGCGGGTACCGCCAAGACGCTGCCGCCCCCGCCGAGCGCGCCGAGCGCGAGTCCGACCACGGCCCCCGCGATCAGGGCCAGGATCAGCGGACTCACGCCACGACACCGCCCCTGCCCACCCGACCGGTGACCGGCAGGCCCGCACGGGCCCGGGCGGCCATGCCGCCGGTGACGTCCGCGGCCTCGGCGTCGCGTCCGGCCGGGAGCCCGGCCGCCTGCTGGGAGTGGCGGCCGGAGCGGCGGCCGGAGCGGCAGACCGCAGCCACCGGCTTGCCCCGCGCGGCTGCCCGGAGCGGCGGCCCGGCCGTCGGGCGGGAAAGCGGCAGGTGTGGCGGGCCGGGCGCGTACCGGGCTTTCCGCTCCGGTGACTCGCGGACGTCCAGCAGTACGGCCCCGCCGTCGCCGGTGCGCTGGCGGGCCTGCTGGGAGGTGGGGCGGCCGGGGCCGCGGCGAAGAGGCGAGAACATCGTTTGACCACTTTCGTGCAGATGGCGCGAGAGGACGTGTCAGTCGGTGCTGCCGGGGCGGGTGAGGGCCAGCCCCGCCTCGGCGGCCGCGTGGAAGCCGTCGTCGACGGCGACCACGTCGCGGCCGGCGGCATCGATCAGGGAGGCTGCGATCGCGGCGCGCATCCCGCCGGCGCAGTGCACCCATACCGTCCCGTCCGGTACTTCGCCGATACGGCCGTGCAGCTCGTGGACCGGGATGTGGACCGAGCCGTCGATGTGGCCGCTCGCACGCTCCGAGTCCCGGCGCACATCCAGGACGACCACGTCGTCACCTCGCCGACGGGCCCCGGCGAGGTCGGCGAAGCGGGCGCGGGGGAAGGAAGCGAGCTGCTCGCCCTCACGGACCCAGCCCGCCGGATCGCCGGTGGCGGCGGCGGCCGGGCGGTCGATGCCCACCCGCACCAGCTCCCGCTGCGCCTCGGCGATCCGGCCGGGCGTCTCGGCGAGCAGGGTGACGGGCTTGCCCCAGGGGATCAGCCAGGGCAGGTAGGTCGCGAGCTTGCCCTCGCCCTCGAAGTTGAACGAGCCGGCCACATGCCCCTCGGCGAAAGCCGTGCGGCTGCGCAGGTCCACCACCCACTCGCCCGCGGCCAGCCGGGAGGCGATCTCGCCTGCGTCCGCACGCCTCGGCGGGGTGAGGTCGACCGGTGCGGGGCCTGCGGCGTTGGCCGGCCCCATGTGCGCGTAGTAGGCGGGCACGTCGTCCAGCCCGGCGAGCACCTGGGTGACGAAGGTGTCCACGTCCAGGGTCAGGGCGTCGTTGGTCCTGCGCTCCTGGCCGATCGTGGTCGCGTCCCCCTCGGCCCGGGACGAGGCGCAGAAGCTGCCGAACCCGTGGGTGGGCAGCACCGGCACCTCGTCGTCCAGCTCGTCGGCCAACCGGTGGGCGGAGGCGTGCTGGGCGCGGGCCAGCTGCTCGGTCAGCCGCGGCTCGACCAGGTCCGGGCGGCCCACGGTGCCGATCAGCATCGACCCGCCGGTGAACGCCGCGACACCGCGTCCGTCCTCGGCGAGGGCGTAGGAGGTGTGGTGCGGGGTGTGCCCGGGGGTGGCGATGGCGCGCAGCACCAGGCCCTCGTCCACCGTCATCGTGTCGCCGTCGGCGACGGGGGTGCGGGCGAACGACACGTGGGCCCCGGCCGGCACCAGGTACTCGGCGCCGGTGACGCGGGCCAGTTCCAGGCCTCCGGTGACGTAGTCGTTGTGCACATGGGTCTCGGCCACGAAGGCGATGCGTACCCCGCGGCGGGCCGCTGCGGCTATGACCTGGTCGATGTCGCGCGGCGGGTCGATGGCCACCGCGGCACCGGGCCCGCCGGCCAGGTAGCTGCGGTTTCCCAGGCCGTCGAATGCCAGGGTGTCGACGAAGAACACGACTTACGACTCCTCTCGGGCGGTGTACCCCAGGGGGTATCTGACATCCACCCTAACAGTCATACCCAGGGGGGTATTCCGGAGGGCTGCGGGCCCCGCTCAGGGGCACCGCCCGACATCACGTGGATACGGGGCAGGGGACAGGGAAATCAGCCGTTCCGCGCTGGCGGGAGTCCGTGCCGCCTCGAGGCCGCGCGGGAGTGTCCGTGCCCTGCGACCGCGCCGCCTCGAGGCCGCCTTCATTCCGTCGCGCGCGGTGGGCGCGGAGGACCGGCGGCGGGAGGCTGCACCGAGGGGCGGCTTCCCCGTGCCGCGGCGCGTCCGCGCCCCGGTCGTGCCGGAGGCGCGGGGCCGGCGGCCACCCCGGCGCGACGGCTCGGGCAGTCGGCCCGGCTGTGACGCTTGGTTACTATGGACACTTCATGCCGGAGGCCGGAGGCCGGAGGCCGGAGACAGGGGCCGTACCGCCCTTGACGGACTCCCGGGGGAGGGACACGACTGTGCCGGCCAGGACTCCCCGGATTCTCCCCAAGGCTGATCCGGGGCATCTCCCCGGGTTGTGCCGCACGGAGTCCGCCGTGGAGTCCGAGGCACGCGAGCCGCGAGGTCCTGGAAGATGCTGACAAACGTCACCGCAACCCGCTATATCGAGCCCCTGCGGGTCGGCGGCTCCGTGCCCGGTGTCACCGAGGCCGACGACCTGGGAACGTACGTCGTGAAGTTCACCGGCGCCGCCCAGGGCCGCAAGGCGCTCGTCGCCGAAGTCGTCACCGGTGAGCTGGCCCGCCGGCTCGGTCTGCGCGTGCCGCGGCTGGTCGGGGTCCGCTTCGACCCCGCGGTCGCAGCCGGCGAGCCCGACCCGGAGATCCAGCATCTGCTGCGGGCCAGCGCCGGGCTCAACCTCGGCATGGACCTGCTGCCCGGTGCCCGGGACTGGGCCCCGGGGGACCCGCTGCCCGGACCGGCCGAGGCGGGCCGCGTGGTCTGGTTCGACGCGCTGACCGGCAATGTCGACCGGACCTGGACCAACCCCAACCTCATGCTGTGGCACGGCCGGCTGTGGCTCATCGACCACGGCGCCGCCCTCGTCTTCCACCACCGCTGGCCGCAGGCGGCGGCCGCCGTGGGCAAGCGGTACGACATGTCCGGCCACGCCCTCGCGGCCGCCGCCCCCGACGTCACCGCGGCCGACGCCGCACTCGCCCCGCTCGTCACCGAGGAACTGCTCCGGGAGGTCACCGCCCTCGTGCCCGACGCGTGGCTGGCGGACGAGCCCGGCTTCGACTCGCCCGGGCAGCTCCGCGAGGCGTACGCCGGACACCTCGCCGAGCGGGCCGCCCGGTCCGCCGAGTGGCTGCCGCGGGACTTCGCCGGCCCCGAGGAACTGCGGCGCGCCGAGGCCGCCCGTGCCGCCGCCGCCCGCGCCGGCCGCCCGTCCTGGCTCCAGCACCTCCCCGGCTGACCCCGGCCGGGCCCGCTTCGCGGGGTGCCGCCCGGCGGGACAGTGGTGCGATCATGCCGGAGAGGCCCGCCCCGCGCGGACCGGAGACCATGGAAGCGCCCGCACCGGGCGCCGGAGGAGGGGACCATGCCGCTCACCGATCTGCCGCTGGAGCAACTGCGCGACTACCGCGCCGCGATCTCCGAGCCGGAGGACTTCGACGCCTTCTGGGCCAAGACCCTCGCCGAGGCCCGCGACGCCGCCGACGGAGCCACGACCGGGTGGCGGCCCGTCGACGACCCGCTGCTCGCCACCGTCGACACGTACGACGTCCGCTTCCCCGGCTGGGGCGGCCAGCCCGTCGCCGCCTGGCTGCTGCTGCCGCGCGGCGCCGCCGGGCCGCTGCCGGGCGTGGTCAGCTACATCGGCTACGGCGGCGGCCGCGGGCTCTCCGTCGAGCACCTGCTGTTCAGCGCCGCCGGTTACGCCCATCTCGTCGTCGACAGCCGGGGCCAGGGACACGACACCCCCGACCCGGACCCGGTGCCCGGCACCCAGTGGGTCAGGGGCTACATGACCCGGGGCATCGACAGCCCCGAGCACCACTACTACCGGCGGCTCATGACGGACTGCGTGCGCGCCGTGGACGCGCTGCGGGAACACCCGGCCGTCGACCCGGCCCGGGTCGTCGTCGCCGGCGCCAGCCAGGGCGGCGGGCTGGCCCTGGCCACCGCGGGGCTGGCGGGTGACGCGGTCGCCGGGGCGCTGGTGGACGTACCGTTCCTCTGCCACTACCGGCGGGGCGCGGAGATCGCCTCCCTCGGGCCCTACCCCGAACTCGCCGAATACCTGGGCAGGCACAAGCGCGTCGACCCCGAGCGGGTCTTCGGCACCCTCGACTACTTCGACGGCGTCCACTTCGCCCGCCGCGCCACCGCGCCCGCCCTGTTCAGCGTCGCCATGATGGACCCCATCTGCCCGCCCTCGACGGTCTACGCGGCGCACAACGCGTACGCGGGGGAGGCCTCGATGAAGGTGTGGCACTTCGCCGACCACGCGGGCGGCCAGGCCGCCCAGGCCGAGGAACAGCTCCGCTGGCTCCGCGGCCGCGGGCTGGCCCCGTCGCGGACCTGACCGGCGGCACCGCGGGCCCGGTGCCGCCCGGGCCCGCGGAAGTCCGATTCGTTCAAGACCACCCGGCCGCGGCCCGCCTACGGTGACCGCATGACTCCTCGATTCGACGCCGTGGGCCTGGTCACCGACGACATGGCCGCCTCCCTCGCCTTCTACCGCCGCCTCGGCCTGGACCTCCCCGCCGAGGCCGACGGGCAGCCGCACGCGGAGGCCGAGCTGCCCGGCGGGACCCGGATGCTCTGGGACACCGCCGACTCCGTCCGGTCCTTCGACCCCGGGTGGACACCGCCGAAGGGCGGGCACCGCATCGGGCTCGCGTTCCTCTGCGACAGTCCGGCGGCGGTCGACGCGGCCTACGCCGAGTTCGCCGCGACCGGACACGGCGGCCTCGAACCCTGGGACGCGCCCTGGGGACAGCGCTACGCCTGCCTGACCGACCCCGACGGCAACGGCGTCGACCTGTTCGCGCCGCTCCCGACGACGGGCTGAGCTGTCCGGCGCGACGGACGCGCCGAGCACGGCGGACGCTGCCGAGCCCGACGACACACCGAGCAGCAGGAACGATCACAACGAACGCCCGGGCACAGCGACTCCCCGGGCACCATGACGCCCGGGCCGCACGAACGCGGTGAGGGGACGCCCCCAGCACACCGAACGAAGCGAGGAGACGCACCGAGCGACACGAACGCACCGAGCGGCACCGGGCCACCGAGCCGTGCCGGGCCACCGAGCCGTGCCGGGCCACCGAGCCGTGCCGGGCCACCGAGCCGTGCCGGGCCACCGAGCCGTTCCGAGCCACCGAACGGCGGCAGCGCGCCGAGCGGCCGTGGGCGGTCTCCTCACCCCGCCGGCGGGTGGAGCAGGGCGCCCGGGGCCACCCCGGCCAGCGCCTTCACGTCGCGGCTGAGATGCGCCTGGTCGGCGAAGCCCGCCCGCACGGCCACCTCCGCGAGCGGCCGCCCGGCGCGCGCCAGGTCCAGCGCCCGGTTCATCCGCAGCACCCGGGCCAGGGTCTTCGGCCCGTAGCCGAAGGCGGCCAGCGCGCGCCGGTGCAACTGCCGCGCGCCGAGCCCGGTCTCCCCGGCGACCGCGGACACCGCCCGGCCGGCTCGCAGCCCGGCGACGACCGCCGTGACCCACGGATCGGCCGGGCCCGCCGCGCGCAGCCGCTCGGCCGCCAGTTCCTCCAGCACCGCCGCCGGGTCCGCGGCCTCGTACAGCCGCTCGGCGAGCCGCCGCACCTGCCCGCCGGGCCACAGCGCGGCCAGCTCCACCCGCCGGTCCCGCAGTTCCCGGGCGGGCACACCCAGCACCCGCGGTCCGTTGCCGGGGAGGAGGCGGACCGCGCCGAGGCGTGTCCCGGGGCGGGTGACCGGCAGCTGGGCCCGGGTGTCGGGCCCGGCCACCAGCAGGCCGCCGCCGTCCCAGATGATGTCCATGCAGCCGTCGGGCAGCACCCGTTTCGGGCCGCCGTCCGCCGTCAGGGTCCACACCACGGCGCCCGCCCGGGCCGAGGGTCGTTCCGCGTACATGCCTCCAGGGTCTCGCGCGGACGGAGGAGTGCGTCACCCACCCGGCGGCGCGGAGCGCACACGCGCTGCGGCTCTCCGTAACCACCCCGTCGACCTGCGGCGTTGCGGCATACGCGGGACCGCCTGATGCTCCGTTCGCGGGACCGTGTGGGCGCGTCGGTCGCGCGCGCACCGCGGTTTGTCCGACTTGCATGGTGCCGACGGCGCGGAGCCGCAGCGGACGAGGGTCCGCCTCCCGCCGCAAGGAGCACCCCCATGCGCATCACGACGCGCGTCCTCGCCGCGACCGCCCCGGCCGGCCCCGCGCTCGGCGGTCCCGGCACCCCGGCGCAGGCCGGGCCGCGGCCGGACATGAGGACCGGCCGCTCGTTGCCGATGCCCGGTGACAACCGGGTGGTCGCAACCGTCGCGGGCGGCTGCGGGACCGAGGAGGCGACAGCCGCCTCCCGCGGCCCGGCCGGTGAGATCACGCCGACCGGCCGGGGTCCCGGCAGTGGCCGGGGCGCCGGACGTGTCGCGGAACGGGCCGAGCCCGGCGGCACCCACCGGGTCCGCCCCCACTGCCTCTCCGGCGGCAGCTCCGTGGTGGGTCGCCTCGTCGCAAGCCACGGCGCCGAACACGGCTCGGACGCGGCCACCGGGAGCCCGGCGGGCGCCGCGGCCCCCGGGTCGGTCACGGCGGACGGCACCCCGGCGGCGCCGGCCGCCGGAGGCACGGCGCCCGGCCACGGGAGCCGCGGACACGGCGGCGCCTGACCACCCGTCACGCCGCGGGCCCCCTCGCCGCGCGGCGCACCTCCCGCCCACCGCGGGCCCGGGGGCCGGGGGCCACGGGGGACGGCGGACGAACTCGGCGCAACAGCTCGGGGAACGGCTCGGCAGCTCGGGGAACAGCTCGGCGGAAACTCGGCAGAAGGGAACGTCCATGACTTCGGCACGCACACCTCGCGGACACCGGCAGGCCGACGGCTCGGCGGCGGCACGGAGGATCCGCCGCATGCCCAGGCTGCTGCGCGGCGGCGCCGCGGGAATAGCGGGTGTGCTGCTGACCGCGACCCCGACCTGGGGTGTCGGTCTGGACGCCGCGTACCGGAACCCGCACCTCCCCGACGGTGACGGCGCCCGGGAACGGACCGTGCGGCAAGCCCGCGCCGAGACGGTGGAGCGGCACCAGGAGGGCCGCTCGGGCACCCCGCGCGAGGAGCAGCTGTCCGTTCTGGAGGCGCTGGAGATCTCCGCGGACGTCGGCGCCTGGACGAGTTCGGCGCGAGCCGTCCCGGAGGGCGCCCGGACCGCCGCGCGTCAGGGCACGCCGGGCGGCTGGGCGCACCCCGTCGCCGCGTCCGACGTGTCCGCGGCCTACGGCATCCCGGGCAGCTGGATCGCGGGCCACCACACGGGTGTCGACTTCGCCGTACCCGTCGGCACCCCGGTGCGGTCGATCGGCCCCGGCGAGGTGATCCAGGCGGGTCCGGCCGGCGACTACGGACTGACCGTGACGGTGCGGCTGGAGGACGGCCACCACGTACTCTTCGCGCATCTGTCGAAGATCGTGGTCCGGCAGGGCAGCAAGGTCGGCCCCAACGAACTCCTCGGCTACTCCGGCAACACCGGCCGGTCGAGCGGGCCGCACCTCCACTTCGAGGTGCGGAAGGGCCCGGGCTACGGAACCGACATCGACCCGGTCCCCTATCTGGCGGGCAAGGGCGTCGAGCTCTGACCCGGAGCCCGTGTCCCGGAGCCCAGAGCCCGGAGCCCGTGTCCCGGACCCGCGACCGCGACCGGGGCCCGGACCCGCGACCCGGGCCGGAGCCGAGACCGGACTCCGGCCCCTTCCCGGCCCAGGTCCGGCCCATGGCCCGAGGACCGGCCCGGAAACCGGAACCGGAGAAACCGGAACCGGAAACCGGAGGACCGGGGCCGCGCAGGCCGCCGCCCGCATCCCGGGCGGCGGCCTGCGCGTGGTTCAGGCCAGCGACGAGGCGAGCGTGATCGTCGTGCCCGTCAGGGCCTGGCTCACCGGGCAGTTGGCCTTGGCGTCCTCGGCGGCGGCGGAGAACGCGTCCGCGTCGATGCCGGGCACCTCGCCCCGCACCGTCAGATGGATGCCGGTGATGCCCGTGCCGGGCTGGAACGTCACCTCCGCCGAGGTCGTGAGGCGGGTCGGCGGCGTACCGGCCTTGGTGAGGCCGTTGGAGAGGGCCATCGAGAAGCAGCTCGAATGGGCGGCGGCGATCAGCTCCTCCGGGCTGGTGCGTCCGTCGGGCTGTTCGGCGCGGGACGGCCAGGAGACCGCCTGCTCGCCGATGCCGGAGGAGTCGAAGGTCACGGTCCCCCTGCCCTCGAGCAGGTTGCCCTCCCAGACCGTGTGCGCGTTGCGTGTGGTGGCCACGATGGATCCCTCCTGTTGCGGTGGCGTCATGCCGATGGTCCGCCCCGGGCGGCGGCTCGGGGCTCCGACGCGCCGTGCGGGCGGTCCCGTCTGCCGGAACCCGGTTCCGGGTCCGGCCACGGGGGTCGCCGCACCAGTGTGGACCACTCCTCGTCGGCCGCGCCGGGCACCGCCCGGCCCGCGGCGGACCAGCGTTCGGCCAGCGCCCTGTAGAGGGGCGTCTCCCCGGACGAGGACTCCCCGTCCCCGTCCGCCGGGGGAGCGGCCGCGGCGTTCTCGCGCCGGGCGGCCGGGCGCAGTTGCGTCGTCGTCACAGTGGGCCAACGCGCCGTGCGGCCACCGGGTCACTGCCGGGCCGCGCGCTCACCCGCAACGGCGAGCGTCTCGCACGGATCGCCGAACGGGGTGGGTCCCGCAGCCCGTCAGGCGGCAGCGGAGACCGCCAGGTTCCAGGTGGCACGGACGGTCTTGCCGTCCGGCCGGCCGAGGACCTCGAGCCCGTTCGCCAGCCGGTCGACCAGGATCAGCCCGAGGCCGCCGGCCCCGGAGAGACTCTTCGACGGCCTGACGGCCGGGGCCTGCGTGCTCCGGTCGTCCACGTCCACGACCAACCGGTCCCGGTACGCCCGGATCCTGAGCCGCCACCATCCCGCCGTGTGCCGGGAGGCGTTGGCCACCAGTTCGGAGACGACGAGCACCACGGCCTCGACGTCCACCCGCGCACCGAGGGCGGAGAGGAATTCCGCCGTCGCGTGACGTGCGTCCGCTGTGTCGGCCCGGTTCGACTCCACCACGACCATGCGGCTGCACCTCCTCGCTGCTCGCTCACCTTCCGCCTGCCCCGTCCCTCCCCAATCATGGGATACGTCCCGGAACTCTCCGGTTCACAGGGGGCGCGGGGGAGCGGAGCACCGCGGGACGATGCGCCCTCCGGGTGGTGAGGGGGCCTCACGCGGCGCGCGTCACACGGCCGGCCCGCGGCGGATGCCTAGCCTGCGGGCGACCGTCAATCCGGAGGTGCCCCCATGCCCCGTCCCGACCGAGCGCCGCGCCACGCCCGGCAGTGGTTCCGTCCGGCCGCGGCCGGGGTGCTCTGCACGCTCCTGGCCGTCGGCGGCTGCACCCAGGCCCCGGAGCCCCGCCCGGGGAACCCGGGACCGCCCGACACCTCCCGGGTCGCGCCCTTCGACGGGCTGACGGACCGCCCGGCACCCGGCCCGGGCACCAACTACCTGCTCGTCGGGCTGGACCGGCGCACCGGCATGTCGAAGCAGGAGAAGCAGCGGCTGCACGTCGGCGGCGAGGGCTGCAACTGCACCGATGTGATGATGCTGCTGCACGTCTCCGAGGACCGCCGCCGCGTCGGCGTCATCAGCATCCCGCGCGACTCCTATGTCGAGTTCGCGCCGCACCCGGAAGCCGGCGCCCCGGCCCGGACCCTGGTCCGGCACCGGGGAAAGATCAACGCCGCGTACAAGCACGGCGGCCCCGCCCTGGCCGTCGCCACCGTCGAACGTGCGACGGGGCTGCGGATCGACCACTATCTGCAGGCGGACTTCACCGGCTTCGTCGACGCCGTGGACCGGCTCGGCGGCGGCACGGTCTGCACCGACAAGGCCCTCAGGGACCCGGGGTCGGGACTGGACCTGCCACCGGGCACCCACCACGTGGACGGGCGCGGTGCCCTGCAGTACGTACGGGCCCGCAAGCTCGACCCGCCCGGTGACCTGGGCCGGGTCCGGCGCCAGCAGCGGTTCCTCGTCGGGGTGGCGCAAAGTCTCTTCGGCGGCCGGCCGGCCGGCCGCGACCGGGCCGTGTCCGCCCGGGCGGCCCGCGACCTGCTCACGACACTGCGCACCGACAAGGGGCTGACCACCGACGGCTTCTCCGAACTCGCCCGGGCGCTGCGCCGGCTGCCGACCCGCGCGGCCGAGTTCGCCACCGTCCCGATCTCCGAGTTCGACCACCGGGTGCCGGAGTGGGGCTCCACCCTCGTGTGGGACAGGAACCGGGCGGCCGCGCTGTTCCGGGCGGTCCGCGAGGACCGCTCCATCATTCCGGAGCGGCGGCCCGGCGAGCGGCCGAAGGTCCCGGTCGCCATGGCGCCCGCGTCCGTACGGGTGCGCGTCGCGGAGGGGCCGGGGGCGGAACCGGGCAGCGCCGGACGCCTGGCGCGGCAGCTGCGGAAGAACGGCTTCACCGTGCTCGGCGGCCGGCCCGCGGCCCCGCCCTCCGCGACCCCGGCGGCGGTGAAGAGCGCCACCGAGATCCGCTACGACCCGAAGTGGCACCGCTATCTGTCCACCCTCGCCTCGGCCCTTCCGGACGCCCGCCCGGTTCCCGAGAAGGGGCACGGCCGGGTCTTCGAGATCACCACGGGCGCGGTGTCGGGGCGCTACGCCGAGGTCGTCCACGACCGCAGCAGCGTCGAGGGAGCCCCGGTCACGGGGAAGGAACTGAGCTGCGACTGACCGCATCCCCGCCACCGGCCGCGCGCCCCCGGTGGCCCGGGCGGGGACAGGGACCCGGCGGCCCCCGCCGGCTCCGGAACGCGCGACCGCCCGGACCCCCGCCGCCCGGACCGCCACGCGTCACCGCTCCGAGCCCGGGTAAGCGCCCAGCCAGCCAAGACGGAAGCGGGGCGAAGCGATGAGCGTGGTGCGGAAGCAGCGGGAGGAGCGCGCCGACGGCCGGCGCCGGGAGGACCGGAGGACGCGGGCGACCGTCCTCGTGGCGCTCGCCGCGAATCTGGTGATCGCGGTGGCCAAGGCCGTCGGAGGGCTGTTCGCCGGCTCGCCCGCGCTGCTCTCCGAGGCCGCGCACTCGGTGGCCGACAGCCTCAACGAGGTCTTCCTGCTGGCCTCCCTGCGCCGCAGCCGCCGGGCTCCCGACGCCGAGCACCCCTTCGGCTACGGCAAGGAGCGCTTCTTCTGGTCGCTGCTCGCCGCCGTCGGCATCTTCGTGATGGGCGGCTGCTTCTCCTTCTACCAGGGGATCTCCGCGCTCAGCTCCGGCGGCTCGGAGAGCCGTGCCGGTTACGTCGCGGGCCTGGTCGTCCTCGGCGTCGCGCTGCTCGCGGAGGGCTCCTCACTGCTGAAGGCCCTGCACCAGGTCCGCGGCCACGCGCGCCGGAGCGGCCGCGGGATGCTCCGGGAACTGCGGCGCAGCGAGGATCCGGCGCTGCGGACCGTGCTCGCCGAGGACAGCAGCGCCTGCCTCGGAGTGCTCCTGGCGATGGCGGGCATGGCGCTGCACATGCTCACCGGCCGGATCGTGTACGAGGCGGTCGCCTCGCTGCTCATCGGCTTCCTACTGGTGTACGTCGCCTACCGGCTCGGCCGTGAGACGCGGGACCAGCTGATCGGGGAGGCGCTGGACCCGGCGCTGCGGCAGGAGATCCACGAGTTCCTCGACCGGCAGCCGGAGATCGACACCGTGACCGCGCTGCTGACCATGCGTCTCGGGATGGACTCCACCCTCGTCGCCGTCCGCCTCGACCTGTACGGCGGGCTGGACAGCGAGGAGGTGGAGGACGTCTCGGAGCGCGTCAAGGCGGCGATGGAGGAGCACTGGCCGGTGGTCGACCAGGTCTTCCTGGACATCACGGACGCGTCGGCCGAGGACCGTCGCCGCGCCCGCCGCGCGCGGCGGGAACTCGACCGTGTCGTCGACGAGTCCCGCTGACGCCCGGACGCCCGGACGCCCGGACGCCCGGACGCCCGGTCCCGGTCCGGGGCCCGGCCCGGGGAGTATCGAAGGCCGAGCCGAGGGCACCCGGGGACCGCCGGGGGCGCCCGGTCCGTACCGGGCCCCGGGTGTCCGACGCGTACGGCCGCCCGGTCCGGCGCTTCCGCCCGGTTCCGCCCGGCGGCACACCCCCGAAGACGAGAGGCGAACGGCATGGCCGAGCCCACGGCACCGCGACTGTCCGACGACGACCTCGCCACCCTCGACCGCTACTGGCGGGCCGCGAACTACCTCGCCGTCGGCCAGATCTACCTGCTGGACAATCCGCTGCCCGCCGGGCCGCTGACCGCCGAGCACGTCAAGCCGCGGCTGCTGGGCCACTGGGGCACCACCCCGGGCCTCAACCTGATCTACGCCCATCTCAACCGGGCCGTCTCCGCCCGCGGGCTGGACGCCGTGCACATCACCGGGCCGGGCCACGGCGGACCGGCGACGCTGGCCTGCTGCTGGCTCGACGGCAGCTATTCGGAGATCTACCCGGACGTCTCCCGGGACGCCGAGGGCATGGCCCGGCTCTTCCGGC
This sequence comes from Streptomyces lycii, assembly GCF_009735685.1. GTDB lineage: Bacteria > Actinomycetota > Actinomycetes > Streptomycetales > Streptomycetaceae > Streptomyces > Streptomyces lycii. The sequence goes on from NZ_WHPN01000268.1 coordinate 14,366, forward strand.
AGTTCTCCTTCCCCGGCGGCGTACCGAGCCATGTCGCGCCCGAGACCCCCGGATCGATCCACGAGGGCGGCGAGCTGGGCTACGCCCTGAGCCACGCCTACGGTGCCGCGTTCGACAATCCGGACCTGCTCGTCGCCGCGATCGTCGGCGACGGGGAGGCCGAGACCGGCCCGCTGGCGGCCGGCTGGCACGGCAACAAGTATCTCGACCCGGTCCACGACGGGGCCGTGCTGCCGATCCTCCATCTCAACGGCTACAAGATCGCCAATCCGACGGTGCTCGCCCGGATCCCCGAGGAGGAGCTCGACCAGCTGCTGCGCGGCTACGGCCACGAGCCCGTGCACGTGGCGGGCGACGACCCGGCCGAAGTGCACCACGCGATGGCCGCCGCCCTCGACCACTGCCTCGACCGGATCGCGGAACACCAGCGGGCGGCCCGCGTGGACGGCGTCACCGAACGCCCCCGCTGGCCCGTGATCGTGCTGCGCACCCCGAAGGGCTGGACGGGTCCCGGCAGCGTCGACGGCAAGCCGGTCGAGAACACCTGGCGCTCGCACCAGGTGCCGCTCTCCGCCGTCCGGGAGGACCCCCGCCATCTCGCGCAGCTGGAGGAGTGGCTGCGCTCGTACCGCCCCGAAGAACTGTTCGACGGCGAGGGCAGGCCCCGCCCCGAGGTGCTCCGGCAGGTGCCCGAGGGCGACCGCCGGCTCGGCTCCACCCCGCACGCCAACGGCGGCCGTCTGCTGCGCAGCCTGCCCGTGCCGGAGATCCGCGACTACGCCGTCGACGTACCCCGTCCGGGCACGTCCCTGCACGAGCCGACCCGGGTCCTCGGCGGGCTGCTGCGGGACCTGATGCGGGCCACCGCACGCAGCCGCGACTTCCGGCTGTTCGGGCCGGACGAGACCGCCTCCAACCGGCTCCAGGACGTCTACGAGGCCACGGGCAAGGGCTGGCAGGCGGGGATCCTCGGCACCGACGAGCACCTGGCGCGGGACGGGCGGGTGCTGGAGATGCTCTCCGAGCACAACTGCCAGGGCTGGCTGGAGGGGTACCTGCTGACCGGGCGGCACGGCCTGTTCGCGTCGTACGAGGCGTTCATCCACATCGTCACCTCGATGGCCAACCAGCACGCCAAGTGGCTCAAGGTCTCCCGCCGGCTGCCGTGGCGGATGCCGATCGCCTCGCTGAACTACCTGCTGACCTCGCACGTCTGGCGCCAGGACCACAACGGCTTCTCGCACCAGGACCCCGGTTTCATCGACCACATGGTCAACAAGGACCCGCAGACCATCCGGGTCTATCTGCCGGCCGACGCCAACACCCTCCTCGCCGTGGCCGACCGGACCCTGAACAGCCGGGACCTGATCAACATCGTCGCCGCCGGGAAACAGCCCTGCTTCGACTGGCTGCCGGTCGAGGACGCCGTCCACCACGTCCAGCGCGGCGTCAGCGTCTGGGACTGGGCGGGCACCGACACCGGCCGTGAGCCGGACGTCGTGCTGGCCGCCGCGGGCGACGTACCCACCCAGGAGGTGATGGCCGCCGCGCGGCTGCTGCGCGACCGGCTGCCGGATCTGGCGGTGCGGGTGGTGAACGTCGTCGACCTGATGCGGCTGCTGCCCGCCGGCCAGCACCCGCACGGGCTGAACGACCACGGCTTCGACGCCGTATTCACCGCCGACAAGCCCGTCATCTTCGCCTACCACGGCTACCCGTGGCTGATCCACCGGCTCACCTACAAACGGAACGGCCACGACAACATCCACGTCCGCGGCTACAAGGAACGTTGAGCACTCCCCCAACCCAGGGAGAGACCATGGTCTACCTACTCGCGCTCGTCCCGTCCGTGCTGGTGCTGGCCTGCGGGATCGCTGGTGCCCGCAACGCCGCTCGCCGCGCCCGCTGAAGCTGCACGCGCGAAAGCCCCTGCCCGGGTGACGGACAGGGGCTAGGCACGGCCTTGCTAGGCGGTTGACGGGCCGGGTGCCGTGGCTCCGCATCTCGTGCAGCGCCAGCCGTACCCGTGCTGCTCCATTGAGCCCCCGCAGCCCTGCACTGGGCACGTGGCCATGGTGGGTGACGTCCGCTCGACGTACACGCCGGAGCCCTTCAGTGTGCGGACGAGACCTTCGCGCCGGAGCGCCTGCACTGCCCGCTGAACGGTGGACACCGCCATGCCGTGTTCCTCGCTGAGCGACAGCATGGATGGCAGCCTGCCAGTCAGCTCGCCGCTGGTGATCTTCCGGCGTAACTCGTCGGCCAGCGGCTTGCTCCGCGTCGGATAGGCCATCTCAGCTCCTGCATCCGCATCGGCACGGCGGGTACGCCGATGGGTTGGAGATCACAGCGGGGTCGACTACTCCCGCTGTCTCGGTTGCCGGCACGAGATCGCGCACGATTCCAGCCGGGTCCACCTGGTAGACGCGCAGCGTCATTCGGTGGTCAAGCGACATTCGCTCACGTAGTGAGTCCGCTTGGGTCATGGCTTAGTCCTTCACGTTGTAGATGGTGTGCCCTACTTGAACGCGATCCGCTCCGTTTCGCAGCTCGTTGACCGCGGCTTTTGCCTGCTGTGACAGTTCGTCGTTGCCGAGGCACCGCCAGCCCTGCACGGAGTCCTCGATTTCGTCGGCGAGTTGCTGCCGGTCGCCGTCTATCTCCCTCGGCTTCACCGGTAGAGGACTCTCGTGCCGAGACTGTCCTCGGGGTGTTCGTCAATGGGGAGGATGCCGAGCCGGTCCGTGTGCGCCTGACAGGCGATCACGGTTCCGCCTGATCCTGAGTTGGATTCCGTGATCGCCACTCGTACGGCTGGCCCGGAGCACTCGATTTCTCTGCCTACCCACCGGCAATGAACGGCCATGGGACCCCCTTTCCTGTCCCACAAGCATAGTGCAGTCTGCTACCCCTAGCCAGGCTAGCTACGGATTGCCGAGCGCGGCACGGCCAGGTTGGCTAGCTGTCATGATCAAGTTTCGTCCCGACGTGCCCCGCTGGAAGCAGGTGGCGGACGTCATCCGTGAGCGCATTGCCGGTGGCACGTATTCGCCCGGTGCACGCATCCCGTCCGTGATCGAGCTGCAAGCCGAGTTCGGCATTGCCACATCCACGGGCCAGAAGGTGCACCGGGCGCTACGTGCTGAAGGGCTTGTCTACAGCGAGCCGGGGATGGGTACCTTCGTAGTGCAGAAGGACTAGAAACCCCCGTTAAGGCTGTGCTAACTTACACGCGAAGCAGATCCGCGATCCGATCCGGCGTCAGCTCCCGGGAAGGGATGGGCACCCCCGTGTGTTTAGGGCCGTCGTTGTTCAGCGGCATGATCCACGGCTCGTCATGCGGCAGAAAGATCCCGCGGGCACGGTCGAGCAGCCAGGCATCCCGCCCGCGTATGGGTCCGTTCATGCAGAACGCGACCACATTGAAGCGATCCAGCCGGCTGCTTCGTAGGCAAGCCGCCAGCGCGCTTCCGTACGCGCGGAACACGCCCGTCAACTCGGCGTCCGACCGCGCCTCTTCGATGCCGAGCGGCTCACGCACCCACGCCCAACGCCAGCCGCTCGCCATTGGTTTGGGCAACTGAGCCCATAGTTCAACTGAGTACACAGCAACCCCCCATGTGATTCCTGTAGCGCTGCGTGCTGTGAAGGATAGGTGAAAGTCCAACCAGTGGGACAGGCGGGAGCGGAGTACATCAATCCGTTGTAATCATGTGAACTTGTGAATCAGCGGGCATGGGAAAACCCCCGGACGGCGCCGGGGGTTAAGCTCTCACTTCAAATATTCCAAGATCTCTGCGTCACTGGCTACCAGCTCGGCCAACACGGCGCGGTACTTGCGTCGGCCCTTCATGATGTCTGACAGGCAGTCGATCACGTCGTCAACCGTCTCTGCCTGCCGCTGCTGCGCTGTGGTACGGAGAGTCGTGATCACCGCGCCGATCTCGTCCTGAACGATGCGAAGAACCTGGTCTTCCGTCATGCCCCGCCCCCTCTCGCTGTGGTGTGCTTCCAACAGTAGACCTCACGAAACGTGAAGTCAATCCCCCTTGCTGATCCGATCCGCGAGCTTCACGCCGTAGCCGAACAGGATCGCGAACACGCCGACGAACACGGCGCCCACGGCGAGCCCGTTCGCCCCGCTGTCGTGAACCCAGCGAGCCAGCAGGCCGGCGACAGCGGCAGCGATGACGAGTAACGCGTATGAGACTCTGGTCATGGCGGCAGACTAGCGGGAGCGGCTGCGCCAGGCATGAGAAAGCCCCCGACGGAGTCCGCCAGGGGCCAGGCTCAGTTACTCGCTCAGTTCGATCGGAATGTGTACAGTGTCCCGGGCTACCTCGACCCTGTCCGTGACGATGTCGAAGGTCTGCGCGGTGTCCGCGTCAACGATCAGAATCGGCATTGCATCTGCCTCAAGTGGCAGGGTGTTCAGCAGTCGGCGAAGCTCTCCGAGTGTCATGCAGCTCATCCTCTCAGCGCGTCAGCGCGTGTACGTCTTCAGGAACACCGGCAGCCGTAGCGAGCTGTGGTAGTCCGCCCACTGGCCTCCCGGCTCGCGCCGACTGTATGTGAACGACACCGCGGCTTCGCCGTTGACGTCTCGCCACACGCGGGTCACCACGACCGCGGGTCCGGCGGAACGCCTGTGCCAGGTCTGGCCGATCTTGACGTTGCACATGGGTGCCGCCCCCTCACGAATTCGTGAACACAGTCCGATGAATGCCAGCCGCTGTGATCAGCGTTGAACACGCCGGGCACGGCTCGCGGGTCACATAGAGCGTGGCTCCGGGTAGCTCATGAGCCGGCGCGTGGTAGATCGCATTAGCCTCCGCGTGGACAGCGATGCAGTTCGCGTAGTCGCTGTTCGGCGCGCACGCTGACGCGTCGAGTCGTCCCCGCGGACAGTTGCCGGCGGAGGCACATCCGGGGATTCCGGCCGGGGCCCCGTTATAGCCGACGGACAGCACCCGATGAGTCCGCGACAGGATGACCGCGCCGACCTGCGAACGCGTACAGTCAGCGCGAGTGGCTACGGCTGCCGCCAGGGCAAGCGCCCACTCGTCCCAGCTCGGGCGGTCACTCATGTCCGCTGCCCTCCCGCTGTCTGCTTCCACCCGGACAGAGTCCACCGAAAGCCGGCCTCCGCGCGCTCGTGGCATACCGGATGGTGGCACTCCGGGTCTACGGCCGGGCCTCTGCACGCGTACCACCACCGAGCCGTGGCAGTTTGCACGGACGCCTCTTCAGGGTTGAGCTGGTCATCGCGCACCCTGGCAGCTTTCAGGGTGGCCGCCGTGCCGTCTCCCGCGCAGTTGTGCCGCCCCATTCGCTGTTCGAGTGTCACCGGAACGACGTCGCCGCACACCGGGCAAGCCGTAACGTACAGCCGCTCGGCACAGTTCCGGTCCCAATGCCGGCTCCATGCCACCTGACCCGGCATTGGGTAGGTCTCCGGGCTGTATCTGTCGTACTCGCCGACGGTGTCCGGTATGTCCCGCCAGTGGTGCACCAGGTCCCCGCCGTCGGTACGCAGCCGGAACACCTTGACCTCATAGGGCGTAGCGTTGAACCAGTAGCGGACGCCGTTGAAGACGCGCTCCCAGGCTTTCATGTGCATGTGGCTCCCCTCCATCAACTGTCCGGACACAGCGAAGCGGACACGGCGACGTCCGCCATGCCCGCTGCTGCGCTGGGCTCACTTGGTCAGGATGCGCAGCTTGCGCCCCGCCGGGTGAATGATCTTGCGGGCGCCATCGCTGTCATAGCAGTGGAGTCGGCCCGCGCTGTCGGCCACGTACCGCGTGCGGCTGAAGCGCTCCACACCTCCGACGTGGCCGAACGACTCGAACATCACGCCTTCCGGCGCCAGCCCTGCCAACTCGCGTGCGTCCCAGGTGGTGACACGGAACTTCCGGCCCGCCGTAGCCGTGTGGCGTCCGGTGTACGTGTCCGGACTGATGTGGTCCGGCGCTGCGTGACACTCCAGATCCCGACCGTCAAGCAGCGCAGCGAAGCACTCCTCGCAGTGGACGTTGAACCGGTTGGTCTGAGTCTCGCAGCAAGGGCACATGGTGTTCTCTCTTCCGCTCGGTGTTCCTTCAGCGTAGACCTCACGAATCGTGAAGTCAACATCCGGACACAGCGGAGCGTCCGCTTACTTGCTGTCCGCTGTCCGCAGCTTGTCCGCGTACCGCTGTCCGGTCCGAGCGGCCACGTCGAAGTAGTCCGCCAGTGTCCGGCCGGTGACCTCTGCTCCGCTGTCCGCGATGTCCGCCGCTGCCGCCTTGATGTCCGCCAGCGAGGGGGTGCGCTTGCGCGGTGTCCGGACACTGTCCGTGGGCTTCACCTGCGCGTTGTCCGCGGACTGTCCGTCGTCCTCGATCATGTGCACCTCTGTCCGGACAGGCGAAGCCATGTCCGCCATGGCCCGGTTGATCGTGTCCGCCGACGTGACTGTCTGTCCGGCGTATGCAGACAGTGTCCGCCGCTCCCGGACACCCGCGGCCGTACCCGCCGGCAGGTCGTGGATTAGGTCCATGCGCGTGTCCGCAATCCTTTGGGCTAAGCCCGTGCCCACCGCCTCCGTCCGCAGCAGCCGCGCCACCAGGTCCGAGCCGAAGAAGATCGCGCCAACCGGCAGTGCCGTCGCCAGCAGGACCAGCGGCCAGGCGAGGCCCACCGTGCCCTCCGGCTGATGCAGCTCCGGCATGATGCCGTGCAGGTGGTTCAGCCCCAGGGACGCCAGCGTGTAGGCGCCCAGCACGCGGAATGCCAGCTTCCGGGCACTCCCGTCCAGCACCATGCCGGCGACCAGGGCGACCGCCATGAGGCCGTCAACCACCAGCGGATAAAGGATCGCAGCCTGCGCGTCCGCGCCGATGGCGGTTGCTACGTCGCGCAGCGCGTTCCACGACACCCGGAAGGCCATAACAACGATCAGGCCCAGCGCCAGCAGAAGAGTGATCTTGGCCTTGCGGTTCATGTTGACCTCCCGTTTCGTGAACTCAACGTACCGCTACTCGGGCGCAGCCGCAAGACGCGCGTGCAGACGGGCGATCAGCGTTTCGCCGATCAACCCGTCCTCGCCGTTCGTGTCGATGTCAAACGAGACGATGTCCTCTGCGCTGACGCGCTCGCCGTGCCCGAACCAGTCGAAAAGATCGTCCTCGTCCACTTCGAGGAACAGGGCCACCGCATACTGCGGGAAGAGGATGGCGCTGCCGGTCTCCGCGAGCAGGATGATGATTGCGCCCAGGTGCGTACGCAGATTCTCCGCGTCGTCATTCGGCATAGTGGTCTCCCGCCAGTTGGCGCGCTGCGCGCAGTGCCTTGCTGTTCTCGTAGCGGATCGACGCCTCCGCCTTGCCTGCGCGAAGCGCCGCGTCCGGCGAGCTGAAGTCCTCGACGCACAGCCAGACATCGGCCAAGCGACGGGAGCCGATCAGTCGGCGCTTGCGGAGCTGGACGACCATAACGGTTCCGCCGAGGCGGAAAGAGACGCGGTAGAAGTGGCCGTGCTCAAGCATCGAGCAGCCTCCTGTACGCCTCGTATGCCTGCTGTGGGACGACGCCGTTGCCGATGGCGTGAAGCTGGTCCGCTCGGCTGAGCCCCGGCGTAGCCGTCACCCACCCGTCCGGGAGTCCCATCAGCCACTCAGCGAACCGGGCCGTAAGGCGACGACCACCACGCGGACCGGTCTCTGTCGGTATGGGCGCAGCCCTGCCCATCCATGCCTCTTGCCGCCGAATGGCAGGCTCGTACTTGCCCCAATCCTGAACCAGATCAGCATCCGGATCCGGCAGGGTGGTGACTGCCGTGCGCAGGTTCATCCCGCCTTTGCGATGCGGACTTGTGCCCGGCCCTCCCGTGCCGTCCGATGTGGTCGGGGTGGGCAAGAGGTAGACCACCTCGTCATCCAAGGTGGGCCCGTGCCCTCCGGCCTTTCGCTTGTCCGGGTGCTGAGCCGCGCCGTTGCGGCCGAGCTGTGCCGTGGGAGTCTTGAACAACAGCACCACTTCGCTCAGTGGGCGACTGTTCTTGCCGTGCTGGTTCGACGCCCCCGATTTCCAGTCACGCGCCGTGGGCGTGGGAAGGAGTTGCAAGTCCGAACCACCGGTTCCGGTGGTGCGCACCCCCCACGTCGGACGCTCGAAGAGTTGTCCAGCGCAGGTCATACCCGATTTCGGCCAGGTCTGCGGCGACAACGTCGAGCCCGCGGGTTCGGAGGACTGCGACGTTTTCCAGGAAGAGGTAGCGCGGTCGAAGTACCCGAGTAGCTTTGGCGACGTGCTTCCAGACTCCCGAGCGCTTCCCATGGATGCCAACCCTTCGTCCCGCGTTGCTGATGTCCTGACAGGGGAACCCCGCTGTGATGACGTCCGCCTGGCCGTCCAGTTCAGACCAGTCGTAATCCGTGATGTCCCCGATGTTCTCTGCACCGGGGAACCTCTCCTCAAGGATCTTGCACGCGTGCTTGGTGACCTCCGCAACGTGCGTCACCTTGTCGCCTACGAGCGGTTCCACGGCCAGGCCAATGCCCCCGTAGCCGGCGCACAGTTCAAGAATTGCCATCGCCGCAACCCCCACACTCGTAGCTGTCGACTTCGCTCACCAGCTCGCCCAGCAGGCCGCGCGCGTCGTCCTCGGGCATCTCAACGGTGCACACCGTGCGTCCCGCCGCGCCCCGCGTGTGCAGCAGGAAGACGTGCCCGGCGCGTTCAAGATCCACCGTGCCGCCGTCGTATGTGGAACTGCGAAGCTCCATTCAGACCAGCCCCGCAATGGCGTCGCCCCAGGTCTCGCCGTCGTCCTGTCGAATCTGCGCACGGTTGAGGCAACCCGCGGTCACGTCGCTGACGCTCAGCAGGTCACGAGCCACGTGGAGCGCCTTGTCTCCCTCGCGCTCCCGCAGCACGTCCAGCGGCACGCCGAGCCGGTGCAGTACGTGACCCACCAGGCAGCTCGGAGCGCCGTTGTTGACGTACTGGCAGCTGCCGTCCTCGTCCTGCTCGTCGTACACGTACTCCGGCCGTTCCAGCGCAACGGTGCGCAGCACGCTCCGCACCTGCTCGTCGCTGACGTTGATCTTGTCCATGGCAGCTCCCTCTTCTCGATTTCGTGAACGTGCGTGCTCCCGGTGGCCTACGACGGCCGTATCCCTGGTACAGATCCGGGAGCTGAGCTGACGCTCAGATGCGCTCTACGGCGCTGACCCACCAGGCCGCCCCGTCGATGTCGTCGCGCACCAGGTACGGCATGTCGGGGTCCGCTGCGTCGATCTCCACCAGCACACCGGTCCGGCCTGGTACGAGCGCCGACGTCTCCGGAACCCGGACCCGGTCGCCAACAGCCAGGGGCGCAGCCCGCTCCGCATCCAGCGCAACCAGCACCATGTGCGCCAGCGTTTCCGCGTGACCCCGGGCGTACAGGGTGTTTGCAACGAGCACGTCAGCCACGGTCTTGACCCGCGGGTCAGCGGCGCGCAGTTCGTCAGCGTCCACCGCGAACACGCCTCCGCCTTGCGTCCAACGCACCATGTACCGATCAGCACCGCTCGCCTCGCTGTACTCCGGCCCGTGCAGAATCTCAACTGCGCCATGCGCACCGACTTCGGCGATGTCGCCTCGCTTGAAAGTGGTCACTTCGTACCCTCCTGCGCCAGCGCCTCCGCTTCACTGCGCGTGGCCTTCACGGTCGCCGTGCTCTCGCCGTTCGCGTTCCGCAGGTGCATGTCCACCCGGTTGCCGCCCAGCGGCGTGATCGTGAGCTGCTGTCCGTCCCGCAGCTTGTAGGTTGTAGGGCGCATGGCGCCACCTCCCGAAATCGAGGACTGCTCTGTTGGCTGATAGGGGGATCGGCGGTTAGGCGCGCAGCGCGCCGTCCGCGATGTCCAGCACGGTGGCGAGGACCCTCGCCGGGTAGTACTCGCGGCCTCGGACAGGGGTTTCGCCGGCGTCGCGCAGAGCGTTGATGATGCGTCGCTCAAGGTCGGGCGCGGCCGTGCCGGGCATGTCGGTGTGCAGGCGGATCACGTCCGTCAGGCCGTCAGCGGCGTGGGTGCGCAGGCGCGGTCGCGGATCGCCGGACGTTATGCCGAACTTGACGGTGTTGGTGTCGGGATCGCGGACTACGTAGAAGGCATCCCAGGTCTGACCCGCGCAGTAGCGGCAGATGCCCTTGCCCCTCTGGACGCTGTTCGGTCGTGTCGTCGTCTCATGACCCTCCGCACAGCGGACCCGGTGAGGGGTGGGGCTGCCCAACCACATCTGCTCAAGGACTGTTCCGCCCAACTCCGTCACGCGCCGGATGAACTCTCGGTGTGCGGTCTCGGAGCCGGTGGCGCAGATGCGGCAGATGCCCCGGCCCTTTTGGACGCTGGTCGGGCGGGGCGTCGTCTCGTGGCCATTAGCGCAACGGACCCGATGGGGGGGTGCGGTTGCCCAGCCACTCCGATTCCAGGACCGTCCCGCCCAGTTCCCCCACGCGACCCAGGAACGCCCACCAGGCGTAATAGGGGTCATTCCCGGCGCACGCGCGGCAGATGCCTTGGCCCTGCTGGACCCTGTTCGGACGCGGACGTGCCAGATGCCCAACGCGACAGCGCACCAGCATCGGCGTCCTGTGGCCCTTCCACCCACTCGTAATGACCGTCCCGCCCTGCGCCTCAACAGCGGCGCGGAACGCGGCCTCTGCCGCCTTCACAGCGCACCGCGCACGCGCACGAAGCGGAGACCGATGAACCGCGCGAACTCGTTGATGTGCTCCCGCCGCCAGTCCTCCGACGTGCTGCGCAGGTAGAGCGCCGTGCGCGTGTCGGTGTCCGCGAGCCAGGCGACCCGGCGGGAGGACGGCACTTCCAGCCCGAGGGCGACGAAGTCGAACCAGTCCTGCTGCTGCTCCGCGGTCAGCTCGTGCAGCTCTTGCGCCATGGCCAGGCCGTGAACGCCCTCGCTGCTGTCAGTCGGCTCCGCGGCTTCAGCGGAGGAGGGGGTGGCCTGCTGAGCTTCCCTTTCGGCAACGGCAGTTGCCACGCGCTCGTGTACGCCGGCGGTAGCGTCGAGTGCGTCTGCGACGTCGCCGTATGTCGCTTCCCAGCGCTTGGCGAACATCTCCCGCCCCTGCCGGCGCCAGCCCTTAACCTGTGACTTGGTGCGCGCGGCGAGGTCTTCGGCAATCGAAGCGTCATCCGTGTAGACGCCACAGCCGATGCCGAAGTCAGCGCGCAGGACGGCCGCCTGCGACGGATTCAGGGTGTTCAGCACGGAGTGCACCCGCTGCGTCGTCTGCTTCCGCCGGTAGGCCGCCCGGTCCTCCGACGTCACGTAGTCAGCCGGAACGCCTGCGCTGTCAGCGATGACGTCCAGCAGCGTGCCGCCATCCTCCGTAGTGGGTGCGTCCAGCCGGGCGTAGCCTCCGGTTGCCAGGCGCGCGGCGTACGCGTTCTCGGGAGAGAGCGAACCGACAGCCTGCATCGCCTCCGAGTCCTGTGCGAGAAGCTCGGCCGCAGCCGCATCGCCCTCGCACTGCCGGAGTGCGTGCGCGAAACGCTTGGCAGTCGCCACGCTGACCCCGGGATACCGATCGGCCGCCACGCTGTTGGACACGGCGCCGGCAATGGTCTTCTTCAGCCAGCGGACCAACGTGCCCACGGTCGCGCCGCGGAACTTCGGCAGGTCAGCGAGCACCTGAACGATCGCGTCCTGCGCCAGGTCCTCGGCCAACTGCGTGTGCCCGTGCGCGTAGCTGCGACCTGCTGCTTCCGCGAACGGCTGCACGTGCTCGATGATCTTGGCGACTGCGTACGCCTTACCGGCCACCGCATCGTTGACCGTGCCTATGCTGATGTCCCACGACATGTCTGCTCCCGCTGCTCGATGTGCTCGAAAGGGGGCGCAGCGGTTACAGGCATGGCGAAGCCGGAGGCACACCAGCCAGCGGGAGGGTCCCGTGAAACCGTGGGGGGACGCTGCTGGCCGGTGCGCATCCGGCGTAGTTCAAGGGTGGACCTCACGAAACGTGAAGTCAACTCCTGAGACTCAAGCGAACCACGCAGTTCGCGTGGGGCGCCAGGGATTGGGCCGCGTTCAGCCCATGTGTGACCCCGGGATCATCCGCGGGTAGGACGGTTGTGGCGCGGGACGTTACGAAGCGCCCATCAGCTCGGCGATCAGCTCCGGACGCTCGCGGAACAGCGGATCGGACTGGGCCAACAGCCCGCGGTCAGGCTTGCCCTTCTTGGTCTTCATGTACAGCGATCCCCAAGACCGTCCGCCGATCTCCGGTTCAGCGTCGATGGGTACGCCGAACAGGTTCATGGTCATGCAGCGCTTGAACTCTGCCGCGATCTCCCGCGCATCCCCCCGCGGCACGCTGGCCAAGATCTCGTCGTGAACCGGCAGCCGCATGTACGGCAGCAGGCCGGCAGCCTCGCAGTTGTCCATGGCCTGACCGAGCACGTCCCGAGCGGTCGACTGGACCTTGTAGTTGACGACGGCGTACGCCCGCGAGCGATCCAGCGGCAGACGCCGACCCGTCGCTGACCGCGTCACGTAGCCGTCCCACCGTGCCTCGCGCTGCCAGCGGTTCGACGCCTGCCGGATCTCCGGGTAGGCCCGGTCGTAGGCGGCCATGGTTTCGCGGATCTGGGCAATCGGCGCGCCCGTCTGCTTGCTGGCAGTTTCCGCTCCGCTGCCGTAGACCTTGCCCAGCCCCACGACCTTGGCAATCTTGCGCTGTGCCTTGGTGAACCCCGGCCCGAAGACGAGTCGCGCGGTGAAATCGTGCAGATCCTCGCCTGCTGCAATTGCCGTCTTCATACGCGACACGTCCGCCATGCCCGCCAGCACGCGCAGTTCGATCGCGCTGAAGTCAATCGACACCATCACGTGACCCGGCTCCGCCAGCAGACAGCGGCGGATCGTCCAGTCGCCCGACGGCAGGGTTTGCAGCGCCGGACCAGTGACCGACATGCGCCCCGTTCGCGCTTCCAACGTGTTGATGTTGGGGTGAATCCGACCGTCCGCATCAACGTCGCCAAGGAACTGATCCACGTAGCCGGTGTTCCACTTTCCCGCCCGCTGAGCGCGGAGAATCGCGTTCGCCAGCGGGTTGGACTTGCGCGCGCCGATGGGCTCCCAGTCCCGGTCAAGGTCCGCCATGGGCAGCAGTACGTCCTTGGCCACGGAGGGCTTACCGGTGTCGGTCTTCTCGGACCAGACCTCGCCCATGCCGCGAAGCGCTTCGATGATCTGATTGTTGCTGTTGACGTTCTCCACGCCGTAGCGCGCGGCGATCTCGCCGTACTTCGCTTGTTCCTCTTCGAGCTGCCCGCCCAGCTCCGCTGTCCAGTCGGGGTCAACGATCATCCCGGCGCGAGCCATGATGGCGCACTGGCGGGACTTGTTGTGCTCGTACGGGATGAGCGCCTGGCGCACGCCGAGCCGCCTCATTTCGCGCTCATGCGCGGTGATCAGCCGGGAGCCAAGGATCACGTCCAACATGGAGTACACGACGTAGATCGGGTGGTCCCACGGGATCAGGTCCCAGCCCACGGGATTCTTCTTCGTGTGACCGACCTTGAGCCCCTTGAAGACGGCGGTAAGTCCCTCTTGTGTGTCCGGCGCAGCCGGGTCGATGAACTTCGCGGACTGTGCCTTGAGCCCGGACCCGATGCCGCCGGCGTGAGCCTCGCGCGGATCGATCTGCTTCGCCGTGATCATGGTGTCTTCGGTCTTCGGGCAGAACTCTTCCAGCGGGATGCTGAGATGACGGTCGACCGCCAACCCGTCATGCATCAGCACGTTGTGCCCGACCAGCGAGGGCAGGATGCGGAGCGCGTCAGCCGCTGCCTGGCGGAAGGCGGGACCGAGTTCCACGGGGACTACCCACGCTTCAGTCTCCGTACCGAACTGACAAAGGCGCAGGTAGTCCGGCCTGGTGAAGATCTTCAGCCCGCGGCCCTCGGTGTCGAATGCGACGCGACCGCGCTGCCGTCGGACCCACTCCATGAACGGACGCAGATCCTCCGGCCGCTCACACAGCCACCCGGCCCACGGCACACCGCCGAGCGATCCTCGGTACTCACGCATGCTGTCCCCTCCCGAGACACGGAAGCGGGCACCGCCGTTCACGAAATCGTGAAGAGCAATGCCCGCTGATGTGTGGTTGCTGATCAGTTGTCGCTGAAGATCCCCGGCCCCGCCGGCTCGTGTGAAGCCACCTCGCGCAGCCCGTAGAAGGTCATCCCGGCAGACCCCTTGCGCCGCTGACAGCCGCGCTCGTCCATCGCGCGGTAGAGCGTCGTCCGCTTCCAGACCTCTGCCTTGGACAACCCCTCTTCGTCACTCCACGCCACGTACGCCCGGTACAGATCGGAACCAAGGATCGTGTCTGCGTCGTCGCCCGTGATCTCGATGACGTCTCCGATGAACCCGTTCAGCGCGTCGGACGTCTCCTTGTAGTCCGCGGTCGCCTGGCGGATCAGCTCCGGATCATCGAGCCCCTGCCGGAACCACTGCTGCGCTCCGCGGACGGCCCACGCGATGATGCCGGCCCGTTCGCTGAGAAGCTTCGTGTCAAGGTGGTAGTCCCGCTCGTGCTTGGCGAAGTACCGCGCGAACGGCACCAGCTTGACCCGGCGCCACAGCCCTTCATCCTGGCCGCGGAAAGACGGCTTGTGGTTCGTGGACAGGATAATTTGGAACGTCGGCCGGAACTCGAAGAACTCCTGACGGAGAAACCGGGCAGACATCTTGTCCTTGCCCGTCATGCGCTTGATCAGCGCCTCGGACATGGGCTTGTTGCTCTCGCCCTCGGCAGCCATGACGAGCCGTGCCCCGCGCAGCCGAGCCACGTCATTGGGCACCCCGCCCGACTGCTTGGCCTCGAACGTCTCATAAGGCGCAGTAGTAGTGATCTCCTTGAACACCTCGGTCAGCGTGTCCGTGAATACCGACTTTCCGTTCGCGCCCTTACCGTGCAGCACGGTGAAACACTGCTCCGACGTGTGCCCGGTGATCCCGTATCCGGTGAGCCGCTGAAGGTAGTCCACCATTTCCGGGTGGCCCGGCATGATCTCGGCGAGGAACTGTTCCCAGCGCGGAGCGCGAGCCTCCGGATCGTAGTCGGCGTCGAGCATCACGGTCAGCATGTCGCCCTTGTCGTGCGGGCGCAGCTCTCCGGATTCCAGATCCACCGTGCCATTTCGGAAGCACAGCAGTTCCGGCCGCGCATCGAACTCGTCCGGATCAACGTACACGGAGGGGACCGAGCGCAGTTCCGTCAGCAGGTTGTCAATCCGCGTGGTGGAGTTGAACCCCTTCGCCGCTTCGCTGTCGCCCGAGAGCATCAGCGCCGCGCCCATGCGATGGATCTCCTGCCGCACACGGACGTCACTGCGCTGCCAGATCCGGCCGTCGAACACGTAGAAGCCGAGGCCGGGCGCGTACTTGACCCTGCCGTCCGTCCACGCCACCAGCGCGTAGGCGTTGAGAACGTCACTCGCGCTACCGTATTGCTTCACGAGATCAGCGAGGACGGCAGCCGCCTCATGCCCGTGATCAGCGGTGACAGGCTCCGCACCCGTGCGCCGCGAAACCTCCGCGCTGGGCTCGTTGCGCGGTCTGCCGATCGGCGCTGCGTGCTTCACGGCCTGATGGAACCGGTAGTCGAACGCGTCCGGATCAATCTCGCGCCAGCGCGTCAGGTCCGCGCCGTCGTGCGGAATGCGCAGCTCATAGACCGCGATGCCGTGCTCGGCCAGGCCGTCGGCAAGGGCCCTGTTGAACCTCTTGCCGGCTGCGTCGTTGTCGCCGGCTGCAATGACCTGCTGACCGCGCAGGCCGGAGGCGAGTTCCGCCAGCAGCTCGGGTGAACCCGCCAACGCGGCACCGCGGATGACAACTGCGTCATAGCCCAGCGCAACGGCTGTGAGCCCATCTCCGGGCCCCTCGGACACGACAGTCGCCCCGTAGCCACCCTGCCCGCGGAACACGCCGTAGGCCGCCCAGCGGTGCCCCTGCGGGTTCGTCAGCGACACCCAGCGGTGCGAGCACTCGCCGCTGAGATCACGGCCTTGCAAGCCCTTCGGGCGACCCGCGAAATCGTTCAGCGGCACGACCAGTCGCGGGTACTTCGTGTACGTCCTTGACGCGTGCTTGAACCCGTAGCCATCACAGTCGTCATATCCGAGGCCGAGCGCGTTGCCCAGCTCAAGGCTGACGCCGAAGCGCTTCAGCGCGTACTCATGCGCAGCGGGGGAGTGCACGAACTCCTCTCCCGCTGAGTCAAGGTACGACGCCAGCGCAGCAATGTGGGAGCCGCCGACAATCGCCGGCTTCTCGCTGGGTATGGTCGGCACGTCGCCTTCGACGTCGAACATGTCGCGCCACTCCAATCCCATCGCGCTAACGACGTCGTCGGCCGCGCAGCCGGCCCGGCAGGTAAGGCGGACCTTGCGGTTCTCGCCAACCCAGACACGAAGAGAGGGACGGGAATCCGCGTGCGCTGGGCAAGCCGCCGTGAATCCCCCGTCCGTCGATTCGCTCACCGAGTCCAGCCGAGAAAGGATCTCGGTGAACTGCATGGGGCCCCCTTAGCTCAGTGTCCGGTTGTGGAGTTCAGTGACGTGCTCGGCTATGTCCTCGGAGAGGAAGTCACAGATCCTGTCGTTCGGCTGAGCCCGCCACTTCTCGAATAGAGGCTCTGTCATGGCCCCTCCTCCCTGTTCACAACGCCCGGAAAAGTCAGGCACCACTGCCACGGGAGCAGGGCCCCCTTGCTGAGGTTGCACGGCGCACACGCCGGCAGAATGTTGTGCTCTGCATCGGCGCCACCGCGCGACAGCGGCGTGAAATGGTCAAGGTGCTCGGCGCGATCGTCGCAATAGGCGCACTTGTGCCCCCACCGGTTCATGATCTCCGTGCGCGAATACGGCTCGTGCTCTGCGCCGTAGTGCTCGACCCGCCGGCGCTGTGTCAGCTCGTGCCGCTTGTCGGTGTCCAGTCGGGCGTAATAGGTGCGCCTGTGCCGCGCCGCAGCATTCCGGCGACAGCCGGAACACCAGGACGATTCCTTGTTGCCGGTCTTCATGAACTCGTCTATCGGCCGTCGGCGCCCGCAGTTGGCACAGTTCTTCATGCCTGACATGCCCGGTTGCGCAGCCGCTCGACGTGGGAAGCAGCGCGGTCGGGGCTTCGATGCCTGCCGAACGGTACGGCCTTGTCGTTTACCACGTCCCACACGACGTACATCGGGTAGTCCATGCCGTACGACTTGGCCAAATCGCTTGGCTCTTGCGCACGGATCTCGTAATCACCCATCCCGACCCCTCCCTAGAACTGCCCCGCTATGCGCACATCCCGCAGCAGGCGAGCGAAGTCGTCCAGCGTTAGCGAGACGTACCACTTCGCCGTATCGATCCCGCGGACGGCAAAGGCCGCGCCGTAGGCGTATGCCGCTTCGCGACTTTCCGCACCGAGGATCATCCGAAGCCGAGTCCACTGGCGGACCGTCATCGCTACGCGACTCTGCCGAACGTTCGCGCGCCGCGTCTTGTGCACAGCGACCGAGAACGGGAATCCGGCGAACCGCGCTTGCCGGCCGGCTGCGCCGATCCATTTCGGCGTGCTCGGCTTCGCCACGTCCTTGCATTGCAGCACGAACGGCCAGGCGTGAATGTCGCCCACGTCGTGCTGCCGTTCCTGGTTCGGCCGGCGCACGTTGAAGCGGTCGACCGGATTGCGGAACGGGGTATCGCACTCCCGCCAATTCTCGCGGTACCGGCCTGTTGTCTCATTCAGGTAGTCCCGGACCGCGACTTCGAACCGGGACCCCTTCGCCGCGTTGTGAATGGACATCAGCGGCGCAGCCTCGCAATCGCAGCGCGAGCGCGCAGCATGATCTGCCGGTTGATCTCGGCGGATTCGCCAACGCTGTCGCGGTAGGCGTACTCGGCGTCATCCGCCAGGACTTCGAGAACACCGGCGATGATCGTTTCCGTCTCGGCGTTGACCGGCGTCAGCGGGCCGAAGTCGTCGTCAAGCTCGGCGTAGCATTCGGCGATCGGGCCGCCCGGCGTGCACGCATAGCTGCCGTCAGCGCGCTCGGTCCAAACGTCGCCCTCGTAATCGCGAAACTGCTTCATGCGGCTACCTCCCCTGCCTTACGGCGTACGCCACGCCCAGATGGAACCCGAGTGATACACAGCTGGTACCGATCGCCACTAGCGCAGCTACCGCAGCCATACGACATCCGCCCCCTTCGAAACGGCCGACGCGATCGCATCGACCAGCCGGCTCCAATCCCGACGGCGCTCGGCACCGGGGGAGAGGAAGATGGTTGAACCCGCGCTAGCGCGCCGAATGTCGCCAGCCGCAGGCGACGCCTTTTCGCTGATGCGCAGCTCAGCCGGCGTTGAAGTCATGGCAGATCACACCCCGTTCGCCGCTCTCGCGAATGCGCTTGATCTGCACGTTGCTGCCGTCCGGCTCGATGCCGTGCAGCCACGGACCTGAATCGAGGCGTTCCCGCAGCAGCGCAAGCGCATCCAAATGACTCGCTGCGCGAACGACAACCGCGTTCGTCTCATCCCACCCGACCGTGTCCGTGCGCTCAACCAGGTATAGTTTCATCGGCGATTCCTCCTAACACCACAAAGCCGGACACCCCGTGAAGGGCATCCGGCAGAGTGGTCGGGCGGCTACGCCCGAGTTAGTGGTCCGTACTTGTCAACTGCGTCGGCAAGCCGCGTGTAGCTGCTCCCGGAACAACTGACCTCGGGCATTCCGTCCGGGTGCGTGTCGCCCGTAAATCGCCAAACGTCGCCCTCGTTGTCGCGGTAATCCGCAGTCAGGTCGTAGGTGACGCCGTCGAGTGTGTACGAGTTCAGCGCAGTCGGCGCAGCCACCAGCCGCATGCTGCCGGCGTCCCACACTTCGTCCCTGCCGCCTTCCACGCTGACCGCGTACCAGGGCTTACACGCTCCGCGGAACGGACCACCCTTGACGGTTCCGCGCCCGCCGACGTAGTCGTGCTCGACGCTGTCGCCATGTGCGAAGACCCGCGCGACCGGGTCGAGGAAACTCGACATCGCCACCTGCTCGCGCCCGTCAAGCTTCTTCAACACGTAGAACTCATCCGGTCGACCCGCGTTGAACGGCCCAGCGTGAACCGCGCTTACGCTGCCAGTCACCCTGTCCTTGACCTTCTCGTTTCTGGCGTAACCCGCCATGCCCACTCCCTAAAGTGCGTCGTCGTCCCAGCCGAATCGCCTCTTACGCTGATGGATCACGGCGCGCGCCGCAGCAGGCGGGAACGTCCACATCGGAGAACGAATAGCGTCGTCATCCAACTGCGGAGCAATTCCCGCCCAATGCGCTAGCGCCGCGTCCCAGCTACTCGCCGGAAACCGCATCGTTGTACGACTTCAGCGAGTGAATCTCGCCGTGGTAATACTCCACGGTGTGCGTGTCGGTTTCGTAGTTCACGTGGTTCAGCTTCAGCGTGCCAACAGCCGGACCGCCGATCCGCTCAAGCTCCGCGACGACTGTGCGGAGGTTCAGCAGAAAATCCCACGCGTTCGACTTGACGTAGCCACGCCCAAGGTCTTCGTCTTCCGCCAGCCGGAACCAGACCTTGATTTCCGGCTTGGGACCGCGGCCCTTGCGCGCGAGCTGCTTGCGCTGCTTCAGCTCCCGCGGGCAGCCGCACGGCTTGCCGATGTCTTCCTTGTCGGGGCCCAGCATGGTGACGCCGTCGCAGATGTGGATCGGCTGCTTGTTCGGCCCCCACTGGATAAGCGGCACGTCGATCGCGTCCGGCCCGTCCAGCAGAATGGGCACCTCGACCGTGTCCGTGAACACCTGAAGGAAGTCGTCCCCGCTGGTCTCCCACTCGGTCACCGAGCCACCCATGCTCTGCGCCACGGCAGCCGCGATGTCCCGGTCATGCGTGGTCACGCGCCACTTGCTGAGCTTCTGCGGAAGGTTGTTCTCCTGATAGCCGGCCCGGAAGATGAACGCGCTATCCGGCTTCTCGAACTTCGGCTTGCGCTCGGTGTGCTCCGGGTCCGTCTCGAAGATCCCCATGGGAAGCGGCATCTGTAATCCCCTCTCGCTGTGCCCGTTGGGCTGTCAGGTAGAAGGGGGCGCGGCGGTTACATGAGAAAAGCCCCCGGCGGCTTCGCCAGGGGCCAGTCTCGTTACACAGGCTCTACGCCCACCAGTGTGCGGCGGTCGGCGTGGACCCAGATGTCTCCAGTACCGACAGCCAGATCAGCGCCGCCAGTCATTCGAACCCCGCCTTCCGCCTGTCAGGCGTAGCCGGCGCAGCAGCCAGCGACCACAGCCGCGAGGCCGTTGCTTCGGCGCGCGCCAGCGTTTCCGCGTCAGCGCCCTTGATCTGGATCTCCACGCGCTTCGCGTCGGTGGCCAGGATGATGATCATCGGCGCTGTCCCCACTTCGGACCGCGCAGCGCGACGGGCACAGCAGGCGGGAAGATGTGCGGCCGGCTGGCACGCAGCATCTCGCGACGAATGCCAGCCGCAGGATCGGGCGTTGCCGACAGGGACGCAGCCCAGTCAGCGAACAGGAGTCGTGCGGTTGCCGGGTCCATCAGTTCTCTCCTCTCGACGCAGCAGCGGGGGCGACCAGCAGGCCGGCGATCCACGCCACGATCAGCGCTTCGCCGAATCCGATGGCCGGGACAGCGGGGCGCATGCCGTGCCAGACGCCGACGAGAATCATCACTGCCCACGCGGTCACGCAGGCGATCCCGATGACCAGCGCGTACGCGGCCAGTGCGTATCCGGCGAGCTTCACCGTGTGATCCTCTCAACCCAGCGGGTAACCGTGACCTCGCGCTGTACCATCTCGGTGGCCTCGATGATCTCGCCGTGGTAGTCGAACGGCTCGACTTCCTGTTCCTCCGTCAGCCCCTGTACGTACGTCACGCGCCACGCCTTGCCGTCGTCGGGAGCGCGAAAGATCAGCTCATGTTCCGACACCCAGCGCCGCTTGCTGATCTGCTCGCGGTGAAGCTCCGTGGCGTAGCCGTCCTCCTCCTCGCTGTCGCACTCGAAGGGAACGCCGATGGCTTCCAGCTCGTCACGCGTGAACTTGCGCGTGGCCATCAGCTCTCCTTCCGCTTCAGCTCGCTCGCGAGGCCGTCCACGCAGTTGCGCACCAGGTCCAGCGCGCGGCGCACGTCCCAGGCTTCGCCGTCAGCAGCGTCTTCGAGGCGCACGCCCAGGCGGAGCAGGGCGTCAGCAAGGGGGGGCGCAGCCTCGACCAGCGGCGTCAGCGGGCTGTAGCTGCCTCGCACCCACTCCTCGGACCTGACCAGCCCGATTTCCGTGTCAGGGTCGTTGCTCGCGATCAGCTTCAGCATCCCGTCCGCCTGGCGCTCCCATGTGTCGCCGTCGCAGTCGAGGTAGTGGGCTGCCTCCTTCGGCGTGGCAGGATCACCGAGGACAACCAGCGGGCGCGGGTCTACTTGATCCGCAGCGAGGTTCAGCGCGAGCGCGAGTTCCCGCGCAGCAGCGGGGGAGAGGATCGCGTCGCTGCTGAGCCGGGGGACATCCGGGTCCTCCCAATCCAGCGTTACGTCACGGCCGGCGCCAGAGACGGTGAACACCTTGCCGAACTCAGACCTGATCATTTTCCACGCCTCTCAGTTCCCGTGACCAGCCGCGAGCTGCTGCCCGCGATGGGCTTGCCGATGACCGTCTTGCTGATCTCGCGGTCCCAGCGGAAGATCTCTCGCAGGTGCAGGAACGTCGCGAACACGTCCTCGCGATTCGTGCGCACCGGCTTCAGCGACCACTGATCGGGCGTGATGTGCAGCACCATGCCGCCGTCGATCTCAGGCACCGGGACGCTCGTGCCGTCAGCGAGGATGAGTCGATCGGCGTGCTCGTACGCGCTGTTCTGAAGCCCCACTTCGGGATACGTGGACTTGCCCGTCTTGTTGTCCAGCACGACCGTGAACGGGTCGCCAGCCTGGTCAGGCTTACCCGCCGGGTCCAGCTTCACGCGAACAATGGTGTCCGGCGAGCCGGCGTACTCGTGCGTGTCAGACCAGGCGATGTCCTCGGCGTACAGCAGCTCGGGCTGCACGGTCTGGAGAAACGCGTCGTAGTGGTCCCGGTACGGGATCAGATGCTCAGCGACGTGGCCAACGGCTTCGCCGCGGATCTGCCGTTCGAAGCAGTCATGCGCCTCGCTGCCGATCTTGCTGCGCTCCGATGTGTACCGGCGAGCGGCACCCTTGATGAGATCGATTGCGCCGTCTCGGTCGCGAGCCACCAGCGCGGGAAGGAAGTCGAGCGAATCAACCGCCATCTCAGCGGCGAGCTTCGCGTTCCACGGCGCGAGGAAGGGCTTCGCCAGCGTGCCGATAATGCTGGTTACCCCGGGTACGGTGACTCGCGTCTCCGTATCGACGTAGAACCGGCTGCCGCCCTTGTGCTCCGTTTTGATCTTGGCCATGAGGGGCCCCCTGTCTTTGTCGGACAGGTAGAAGGGGGAGCGGCGGTTACAGCGCGAGCGGAGCCGAATGACGTTTTGACGAAATGACGGAGGTCCCGGTAATCCCATAGGGTTTCCATAGGGGTTTAGATTTTTATGTAAAAACGTCAAAACGTCATAAGTGCTGGTCAGCGGCCCCCGCCTCGCTGAAGGCATGACGAAACCCCCTCACCGCTGTGGGCAAGGGGGCTCGGGTTGGTCAGGCGCTGCACGCCTCGCAGGTGCGCCGGGGCTGCTCGTCATCGCGGTGTTCCTGGCACATCTCATCCACGCTGATCAGGTCGGCGTAGTACCCGCCGTCCGCAGCTCGGTACTCCTCTGCCTTGCTGGCGGCTTCGTCCGCGGAGTCCGACACGAACACACAGCCTTCGTCGCTGAACACGCCGTACTCAGTCACTGCTGCTCATCCTCCACGATGCGGGCGATGTACTCCAGTGCCTCGCGCTTGGTCGGCTTGGACGCGTCCGCCACCTCTTCGCCCGGAGCGATGATCACCCAATTGGGGCCGGACCCGTACCCAGACCCCTTGGGCGCCGGCTTGTTCTCCACGCGGTACGTGCCATCCGGCGTGTCGACCTCGTAGTAACCGGTCCCGGTGCGCTTTGCCTTGAGCTTCATCGCCCTGCCCTCTCGCTGCTGACTTGCCCCCAGACTAGACCTCCCGAAACGGGAAGTCAACCGCTAGAGCGTAGCCTGAATCAGCGCCTTGATCCGCTCCAGCGTGTCGTCCAGCTCCCGGCGTACGGCTCGCTTCTCGTCATCCGGCAGCTCTCGCACGGCGTCAGGAGTCAAACTGCTCATGCTCATGACAGCGGCGCGCACCTGGTCGGCCGTGCCCGTCAGTTGGTTGTTCTCGCCGCGCCACTTCAGGATTGCGCGTTGGCTCCCGCCCATCTTCGGCAGTCGGATGCCCTTCGCCTCGTACAGCGCATAGACCGCCTCTGCCGGCGTCAGGTGGGGGTACTGTTCCGCGGCTGCGGGAAAGGCTTTCCGGAATTCCGCCTTCCGCCGATTGAGACCCTTGATGTACTCCACCGTCTGTGCGGACATCTGCCGGCGCACGGCACGGGCGAGCTTATCGACGGCCTCGGACACCGCCTTCGCGTCGCTGGTGTTTTTGGCGATCTGCTTGCCGGCCGCTGTGTAGATCGCGTGCGACGCCGCGCGGTATTCCATGGTTGTGCCCATGAGGTCCGGCAAGCCTTGCTTGTTGCGTACGCATTTGCGGATATCCAGCAGAACGGCGGCAAGATCCTTTGCGAGATCCGCCGCCTTGATGTACGCACCCACGCTGCTGGTGACAAGCTTGGTGCCCCGCTGCACGAGGTTCATAACGCCGGGCACGGCCGCATAGTCGATCGCTTCGAGCTTCTCGGCTCCGCCCCACGCTTTGCCTTCCACTGCGTGGCGTACTTTGATTTTCAGCAATTTCCGCTCGCTGACTGGCAGCTTCTCGATCAGGTCCCCCGTCTGCTGCGCGAGCGTGTCTCTCAGATGCTGGTCACACATCTCGCGCAGTTGTTCGATATTGCTGGCGATCTCGTCGCGGATCTCTGCCCGGGTAGCCATGGGGAGGTCTCTCCGTTAGGTGGTCAGCGGTCGGCAACCAACCTACCAAGCGTTCACGATTTCGTGAATGACGAAAGCCCCTGCCTACCGGCGCATAGCCAGCAGACAGGGGCAAAGGGGGCGCGCGCTAGCGCTGGTTGGTCATGCAGTTGTCGTCATGCCCGCACTCGTTGCAGCAGGTTCCGCAGTCACACACCGGGCTCACTCCGTTCGCCGTTCAGTGCGTCGCGCACGTCCATGAAGAACCCGGTTTCACGGTCGTTGGTGTCGGCGCGATCAACGACAGCCTTGGCAGCTTCCAGCTCAGCGCGGAGCCGGGTGATGGTCTCGCGCATCTCTGCAAGCTGCTGTGTGTCCTCGTGGTGATCCCGCTGTGCGTCTGCCAACTGCTCACGCAGCCGGGCGTTCTCGTCCGCGAGGTTGTCAGCACGATCCCGGGCGCTGTCGAACAGAAACCGCAGGTCGCTCAGCTCAGCGTCCGCAACGGCTAGGGCTGCGTCGGCGATGGTTTTCGCCTGCTCGTAGCTGAGCTGACCCGCTTCGTCCGCGTCGTGAACCGCATCCGCCCACCGCTCCCGCCGCGCTTCGCGATCCTCACTCATGCGTTCGCCCCTCCCTTGAACACGTGCGGAATGAACCAGGCCACTGCTGTGCCCACCACGACCGTCCCGGCAGCCCTGTGGACGCGGCTACCGCCAGCTCCCAGCGCAGGCCGGAGATAGGCGCACAGCGGCGCGTACGGCTGCCGCGAGCGGACAGCGATGGTCTCTGCGATGCAGAAGTAGGCGACCCAGCCGGCCCAGATGACAGCCCAGCGCGTACGCGCGTTCACCGCGCCATCACCTTGACCATGTTCGCCGCTACACGGAAGGCTCCGCCGGCGTTGGTCGTGTGTCCGCACAGCACGTCCATGTCGTCGCCCTGCTGATGCAGTCGGGCGCTGGCGCGATGGGCGAACTCCCGGCGGATCTCGTCCGCGTAGGCGTCGAGCAGCGCGTTGGCGCTCTCCTCTTCACCCGGCGCGTACTGGGACCGGTACGGCGGCATAAGCGCCTCAAACAGTTCTTCTCGCGCGCTCACGACGGCTTCGCCTCCGGGTCGACCAGGTCAGCGGCGGCGTCCATCGCGTCGCACCCTTCCAGCGCTTCATAGGCCCCGTCGTACTCACGGAACCGCGCGTCTGCCGAAGCCCGGATCTCCGCCGCAGCCTCCCGGCGGATCTCGTCTCGGTAGGCGTCGAGCAGTCGAGCCACGTCACCCCACCCGGAGGACATCTCGTGCAGGCCCGCGCCGAGGCGGTTGTATAGGTCGTCGTACGCGCTCATGACTCATCCTTCCCGGACATGCAGAATGCGACGAACAGAATGATCACGATGACGGCTAATCCCGCGTTGTTCACGCGATCACGCCCTCAATCTGCGCGTACAGCTCGGCCAGCGTTCCGCTGTTGTTGATCGTCACGTCAGCGGCGAAGCCGTCGAGTTCCGTTTCGCTGACGTGGCTGTCATCGCCGGTTCCCGGCCGCACGATGCGCACGAAGGTGAACCCGGCTTCGCGCAGCGCGTGAACCTCGTTCCAGTACCGGACGTCGGTGACGACAGTGGGGACGTGGGCGGCACCGTTGACGCAGATCGCATTCGCCACCGGGTGAATCCAGATGTACGGCGCGAGCTGTCGCATGGAGTGGCCCAGGTGCTGAAGGAAGCGGCGGACCTCGGGCACCTCTTCCTTGGCGCGCTCCCACCCGCGTACGCCGACCACTTCCTGAAGCCTGTATTCCTCGTCCCACCGGTGGTCCACGTGAACGACCGGGTCCACTTCCAGCGCAGCGGCCTTGAGCCGGTCCGCGAACGCCTCTCGCCGGTAGCCGTGCTGCGCGACCAGGTGCGCCGCTGCACTGTCCTTGCCGGCCTGCGCCTTGCCGATCAGCGCGATGTTCGGATACACGAAAACCCCCTACCTGCCGACGTGTCGTTGTCAGCAGGCAGGGGGCGCGATGGTTACTTCGTGATGTCCGTCAGATACGCGTCGACCGTCTTCCGGTTCTCCGTGCGCTGAGTGGCCTCGCCCACACCGAGAACAGCAGCGGCACCGGCAAGCAGGGCCTCAACGGGCAGCTCGACGTACTGCGAGGCAACGGCGACAGCCGCGGCAAACACGGCGTAGAGCCGTACGGCGTGGTTGCGAACGAACTCGGTCATGCTTGTCCAATCGATCGGGCCGCGGTGATGGCGGCAGATGTGATGGCGGTGACCAGTGCCGCACCGACTCCATACCGCCAACGCTCTAAGGCATTGAGCCGGGCCTCGTGCTTCTCGATGTCCGCCGCTGTCCGCTTCAACTCCTGCACGTCCGCGTGCACAGCTTCTAGCTTGTCGTAAATCTCGCGGGCGCCAATGCGGACGAAGGGCGGCTCGTCCTCGTTCATGCGGACACCTTGAACCCGTAGCGCGCGGCCAGAACGGACAGCGAGGAGTGTCCCGGGATTCCGTCCGCGTCACGTCCGCGGTAACCAAGCTTGCGCTGCCACTTGGCGTACGCGCGCACCGTGTCCGAGCCGAAGTGTCCGTCCACCCGTCCGGACGCCAGGAACCCAGCAGCGGACAGTGCGGCCTCAACTGTCCGGACACCCGAGTACGTGACCGGCGTACCGGACATGGGCGGGTTGGACTTGGCCGCGGACACCAGCTTGGCGACGGACACTGTCCGGACACCGGAGCGCTTCAGCAGCTTGCCGAGCGACGTGGCGCCGGGCACACCGTCCGCGTCCGATCCGCTGTAGCCGAGACTCCGCTGGTAGTCGGCGTAATTCTTCGTGTCCGCGTCTGTCCACTTCGGTCCGGGACCGGACTTGTAGTGACGTCCGAAGCCAGCGGACACCAGCGCGCGGCCAACAGCGGTCACGTGGGGGCCATAGGCGCCATAGCCGTAGCGCTGTCCGTTGATGGTGACTTGGTAGCGGGCAGGGTGTCCGGACACCTTCGGCGGATTCGGCTTACTGTCCGGCGCGGGAGCAGATACATCGGGCGCAGCCCCGCCCTGTCCGGACAGCCTTGCGGCCACGTTTGCCCGGAACTTGTCCATGCTGAACGTCGGATCGATCTTGCGCCGCGTGCCTTCCTTGTGTCCGATCACGCTGTCCGCCGACCAGCCATGCGCACGGCAGATGGCCGCAGCCCAACGGACAGCCGCGTCGTACTGGACAGCGGGATAGGGGTCGCGTCCGTTGCCCAGGTTCTCGATCTCGATGCCGTATGTCCGCGCGTTGGCGTCGATCGGCTCAGCGCTGTCCGGCCGCGGGTGGTTGTCCGACTCGTTTAGCATCGCGTTGAACGCGTTGGCCGCGAAGCTGCCCGCGTGGTTGGCCCGGCCGTTGCTGATCAGCGACAGCGTGCCGTCCTTCGCCAGGTGCGCGTGACACAGCGGACCGGGCAGGGACGACGTGCCGTTGTAGCAGAGGTTCAGCGAGTTACGGCCGGCTGTGTGGTGGACGACGATGCCGTTCACCGGGCCCCATGCGCCCTTGTGGTTCCGGTTGTGGGTGCGCCAGCTCCGGTACTCAACCGGACGCAGCCCTTCCGCACGGAGCGCAGATACCATCCGGCTTGCGCTGAGTGGTGTGGCCATCATGCCTCCCGAGCAAGTGCAGCGTTAGCCCAGAACATGACCTCTTCGAGCTTGGTCACGGCAAGGGACTTCTCTCGGCCGTCAGGTACCTGCTCGTTGAGTTGGTCCGCCAGCCGCCTGCACGCCTGTCGTATGGACGTATGTGCGTCGGTCGTGGCCGCGTGGAATGCAAACCGGTGCTCGATGTCGCTCGGTGTCATGAAGTCCCCCTCTTAGTAGGTGATCGTCACGTCAGACCAGAACGGGCGCTCAGCGTCGTTCACGATGCTGCCGTTGCTGATGTGCCAGTAGCGCCCGCGGTAGGTCGTGTTCGTCGTGCTGACGGAGTACGCGACGTCGGTCCTCGAGAACGTAATGGCGCCGGGCGCCACCTCGATCGTGAACGTCATCGGGACGCCGGCAACGGGTGCAGTGGCCGCTGCAATGTCCATCGTCGCGAGCTGCGTGCCGCTGGTTGATCCGCGTACGTGGCTGTAGATCTGGATCACGCCGCTGCGCCTGACCAGGCAGTGATAGCCGCCGGCGCTGGTGAACGCGCTGTACGTGTTGTTCGCGTTGAAGAACGACCACGGATCGTCCCGCTCGCGGCAGATCGCGACGTCAGCGTGAAGGTTCACATCCGAGCCGAGATCATCGAACGTCAGCGTGAAGCCGATCGTGTAGGTGCCCGCGTCCGGCGCACGCAGACCGCCCAGCAGGTTGCCAGTGTTCGGCGCGTCGTTGACGTAGGCGCGGCCGTTGGCGTCGAATTTCAGCGCGAAGATTTCGTTATACCGCTCAAGCCCGATGGTGCCAACCGGCGCAATGCCCGTTTCGAAGTGCGCGTCGAGCAGCGACGGCTGCGTGTTCAGGTACGTCCAGTTCGAACACATCAGTCCGGACACGCCCATCGATTCGAAACGCTCGACGTCGCAATGGCGGTGAACTTCCCAGATGATGACCGGCTTGCCGCGGGCGACGACTTCCGCGATTCTCGCATCCGTCGCTGTGTGCGGAACTCCCCACCAGTCGATAACTTCGTCAACCGCCGTCATGGCCGCGTCGAGCGTATCGGCGTTGATATAGCCCCACGTCACGAATCCGTTGTCCGTCGCCCACTGCATCGACGTGTGCTCGAAATACGCTTTCCACACCACGCTGCGCGCCGCGTCCGGGTAATTCAGCAGCAGCCAGTTTTGCAGCAGCGGGACGGACGGATTTGACTTCGCTTCAAGGAAAATCACGCACTTGCCGTAGAGCGCCTTCATGACGTCAGCGAGCAGCGGGATGTCCTGGTCGCGCCAGCTCTCGCCGAGCATGGGCCGCGGGTTGACCTTGATGGCCTCGCGAAGCTGCGCGTACGTGTAGTCGGCGATCGACCCGGTCAGCCCGGTCATGCGCGAAATGTCGGTGTCGTGGAAACACACGAGGACACCGTCTGCGGTGCTGTGCACGCTGACCTCGATTGCCTCCGCGCCGGCGGCCAGGGCTGATTCGTACGCGGTCAGCGTGTGCTCCGGATATTCGCCACCCGAACCGCGATGGGCGATGCGGAATGTGCCCGTCCCCGCGGCTGCTGTGAAAGCCTCGATACTCGGCGCGTAAACGTCGGACAGGTCACTCAGCTTGGTGCCGTGCGGGTTCTCCTCGCTTTCGTGCTGGGAGAGTTCGGCGTCAGCGGAGGAGAGGAGATCGCCGATATCCGTGGCGAGCGTGCGGCGACGCGGTCCGCTCCCGCTGTTGGCGTCGAGATAGACCGAGGTGATTCCGTCCGGACCGTAGAACTCGGGAACCGCGCCCGTGCTGTCCGTGACGAGTTCGCCACCTGTGATGACGGTCACACCATCGGTTTCAGTGAGATCGGTCAACTGCGAGCCGCCCACCGCCTGGTTCCAGCAGGTGACGATCACGCCAGGCTGCAATGTTGCGACGTCGTCAGTGCCGGCGGAAATGACGTAATCGGCGATACCGCCGAAGAGATGCCGAGCCATATCCGCCCCCTTACGGTATGTAGGTCATGGTGAGTTCGAGCACGCGGCCGACGGTGACGTTCTCCGTGGGATAGCGCGCCCAGATCTCGCCGTTGTTGCGGACCTCGACCCGGCATACGCCGCCCGAGGAGGTAAATCGGCCCGTAAACATCTGCCATTCGTTCGTCGGGCGCAGTTCAGCGGGAACGGTGGCGAGGAGAGAGCCGTCGCTGTCGTTCACGCTGAATGTGGAATCGACACGGCGCAGCGCCAGGCGGAGCGAGACGACGCCGTTCACCTTCCGGCCGTAACAGGCAGCGGACTGCTCCCACGTCGCGAATCCGGTGCCCAGGTTGACCTTGCCGGTGTCCTCGCTGATGGTCTGCGTCGTGCTGCCGTTGTAGCCAACCCAGCGGCCGGTATCGGTTTCGTAGTTGATCTCTCCGACGCGGCGCGCTGGGCGGACAGACGACGTTGTCGGCCGCACCCGGGTGCCGATGAACTGCGTGTAGGGAGTGACGATCACGCTCGTTGCGCCGTTGACCACGTAGACAGCGGCAAGCGGGATTTCCCATACGCCCGTGGACAGGTCTTGCCGCAGTAGCGTGGGGACGTTCGCGCCGGGCGTGCCTTCCTTGATCGCAGCGCGAACAGTCCAGTCGGCGCGGTCGAGTCGCAGGCACACCCAGTCCCAGCGGGTCAGGCCGGAGGCATTAGCCGAAATCGGCAGCGTGACATCCGTCGTGCCCGATTCCCAGGCGTGTCCGCGGACCGAGCCGTACAGCCCAGCGGGGATAACGACCGACAGGCCCGTACCGGCGGTAACAACGGTGTCACTCGGGTCGCCGTCAACCCCGTCGTCCGAGAACCGCGAGGCAATGCGCTCGTATTCGTCATCAGTGACGTTCCGCGCGTTGTGCGCCGGGGAAGGCCAGGAATTCTGAGCCATCTATCGGCCCTCCAATCTGCCCAGCCGGCGGGCGAGTTCGCGAATGGCTCGTGCTGTCTGGGACGACGTCGCTTCGTCGCTCTGGCCGATGCTCGTTGTCACCAGCTCTCCGGTATCCGGGGTGGCCTGTAGCGTGATCGCCTGTACCGTGTCCTGCACTTCGAGGCCGTGTGGCAGCGCGATAGTTACCAGGTCGCCCAGATCGAAATCCCGGCCGGCCCGGAGATTGGGGGTATCGATGGTCTCCGCGGACACGACGGTTTCGGCGTGCTCTTCGGCGAGCAGTTCGAAATTCATCCGGACCAACTCGTCACCGCGGTCCGGCACCTGAACGGTGTTGTCCGTGATCGACTGTTCCGCGAACTTCTCTATCCGCCACCAGGTGAGATGTTGGCCGCTGTTCGTCTCGCGGTAGACCCGGTCGCCCTTCTCGCCGGCCATGCCGAGCAGTGCGGTCGCGGTGGGCGCGGTAATGCTGTACTTCAGGCTGCGCAGGTTGCCGAGCCCGGTCGAGAATCGGGCTGTGCCTGTCTTGTCAGCGGGCTGGTAGACGTCGAACACGATCGTGTCGTCCACCTGCGAAGTGCGGAAACCTAGTCCGTCCTCACTCGCTGTGCGCCGGGCGAAATCAAGCAGCGGCTCAAATCGCGTCAGCGCTTGGAAGGTGGAGCCGATTCCGGTCCCGGTGCCCATGACGAGTTTCGGAATCACGCGGCTGGTCAGCGCGGCGGGTCCGCAGGTGTTGTTGACCATCGCCTTGATGTTCCCGCCGGCCGATGCCGTGATAGACGAGTAGTCGTCCGCCGCTGCGTTCTGGAGATTGAAAATCTGGTCGTCGTCCGGGTAAGTGACGTATCCGGCAATGCGTCCAAGATCATCCGTGAAATGGCAGGTGACCTTGCCAACGCCGTCTTCCTGGCCTACGGACCATTCGTAGTCCTGCGCCACTTCCAGTGGACCGGCGCACCAGATCTCGCCATCGCGCACGA
Source organism: Streptomyces lycii (assembly GCF_009735685.1). Classification (GTDB taxonomy): domain Bacteria; phylum Actinomycetota; class Actinomycetes; order Streptomycetales; family Streptomycetaceae; genus Streptomyces; species Streptomyces lycii. The sequence continues at coordinate 45,978 of NZ_WHPN01000268.1, forward strand.
CGACTAGCCGATTGCCGGGTTGCAACTGCGCCATAACGTCGGGCGTGGCTACGAACGTCGCCTTGCCGGACGCCGGAGCGTTGAAGCGGCGCGTGACGTCGAGATCCTGCCAGTGAGTCAGCGGGTCACCCTGAATGACGAGATCTTCGTCTGTAACGAGGAAATAGATCACGGCGTCTCGTACCTCGGGTAGTAGACGAGATCGACCCGGCTGCCCGCGGACGCGCCGTCGAGCTGGAAGGTGACCGGGGTCTCGCCAGGCGGCAGCGGCCAGAGCTGCGCAGACGGCCAGTTGAGGCTGGCGACCCAGTTGCTGCCGTCCTGGTAGCGCACGCTCGGCGGATCAGTTGACACGGTGACGGACTCGCCGGCAAGCAGAGCACCATGGGCTACGCCGGTCGCGTTCGGGTCGAGGACGAAGGATTCGCCGCTGTCGCTGTTCGTGAACGTGACCAGGCTCGCCGGACCCGTGATCGCCCACTCGGGCCAGACTTGGACGTCGCCCGGGTTGGTAACCGTCGTCGCGCCAAGCACTTGCCCGCTGGACACTGATGGGTACGGGACGAAGAAATCTTCACCGGCACCGCCGTACTCACGGACCACGCTGACCGGGTTGACGTCCTCCCAATACGGGTCCTCGCACCACAGCGTGATCACCGCGCTGTCCCAGGTGATGCCCGTGGCGTGCTGTCCGCGACCGTCGAAGCCCTCGGCGTAGTAGACCTCGATGCGCCGGCGGGTGCCGTCAGGTCGAGCCACTTCAAGCACGCCCGGACCATCACGAAGCGTCCTCGTGAAGGCTTTCGCCATTGCCCGCCAATTGGCCGTGAACTCCGTGTGATTGGAGCCGCGGACCAGCAGCGGCCAGACGATCGTCCGCGCCTGGGGCTGCGCATGCCGAAGGCGGGAACCTCCCCGCGGGTGCGGGTCTGTCGTCAGCGTGTAAGGGGCTGCGCCCAGACCCGAAACGCCTTCGGCAAGCGCGAATTGCGCCGCGCTTGTGTCCGTCATCGACCAGGCGCGGCCGGACGGGTCGTAGTACGTGATGGACGCATAGCCGACCTCGGGAATTTGGGTAGGCGGGGGAGTGGTCCCGCCACCACCACCCTTAATGACGATCGGCATTAGTGCGGCCTCCGAACTCGCAGCTTGGCGTCTTCCTGTCGCTGGATCAGTCGGAAGTCGTCAGCGTCGATTACCGACTTGCGCGGATAGATGTTGTACGTGCTGCCGGCAGGCGCAGAGTCCGTTACCGCAGCACCGGACAGACGAGCAGACGTGGGCCGGGTGCCGACTGGGAGTCGCATGTCATTCAGCGCCTCGAAGAGATCGGCACCGTAATGCCGAACAGCCTTGGCCTTGATCATGAACTCGTTGTTTGATGCCCAGATCGGGATACTGTCCGACGTGCCCGTTCCCGGACCGCGGAGCATTCCACCGCCGCCGTTGATCCCGCCGCCCGTGGCGTAGCCGATCAGACCGCCGCTGGCGTACTTCAGCGAGGAACCGGCCGACTTGCCGATTCGCGCATGGGCCCCCGACACCACATAGTGCGCGCGAATCGTGACCGTCTTGCCGTGCACCGAAGCGATATCCGCTTTCGCCCGGCTGATCTTCCGCTGAAGGTCGTCAATCCGGGCCAGCAGATCGGACCGCTTGGATTTCGGAACCGACTTGAGCTGACCCTTGGCGTTCTCGACCTTGACGCGCAGATCGTTGAGGTTACCCAGCAGCTTGGACAGCTTGGACGGCGGAACGGATTTGATATCCCGTGTCGCCTTGCCAACCTTGGCTTCGAGGTCGTCAAGGTTTCCCTTGAACACGACGTTCTTGTCCGGCACCTTCAGGATTTCAGCGGCAAGAGCCGTGGCCTCGGACTTGGTCAGACCCATCTGCATGGCGTACTTGACCAGGTTGCTACGGCCTCGGGTATAGATGCCGTTGACGGTTTCCCACGAAGCGCCGGATTCGCGAGCAGATGCAGCCGCTTCATCGGTCTTGGTGCCGAGATCGCTCAGCGCGGTAGCCGCGTTGCGCGCGCCTTCACTGTTCAGGTTCAACTTGCCGTTGACCATGTCCAGCGCGCCAGCGTTTTCCTTCGCCGCTTTAGCCGCATTGTCGATCGCCGCTTCGAACCCGATCATGCCACCGAGCCCAGCGCGGTTGACGTCGTTCAGCGCCTGAATAGCCTGGCGCAGGCCGTCGGCCGATGCCTTCTGCTCATCGAGCTTGGACTTCGTTGCAATCGCCTGGTCACCGAAAAGGCCCATGGCGTCCGCGGCGAGCTGCTGTTCAAATGCCTGGTCAGCAAGGGCCGACTTGTAATCGTCAAGCTTGCTGCGAAGCTCACCTGTCGTCAGGCCCTGCTCACGCATTCCGGCAGCGAGTCGCTTGAAAGCGGATTCGGCGAGATCGGCGTTACCGCCCTTGACCAAATTCGACAGCGCCTTGTCCGCGCCGTCCAGTCGTTCCTTCCATTCCTTGACCGGCGTCGAGTCCATGCCGATCAGCGAGGTGAGGAACTGCTGAGTCTTCTCAAGGTTGCTCGGTCGGGCCAGCCCGCGCAGCGCCTCGGCCATTGCGCCGAGATCCTTGCCGAGCACGCGGGCAGCCTCGCCGGTGACCTTGCCGGTGTCGCCCAGCTTGGCCATGCTGCGGGTCATGCGGTCGATGTTCGGCGGAGCTTCCTGGCCTATGTTGGACAGCTTCGTCAGGCCGATGACCAGCAGCGCAATACCGGCGACCACGACGGATGCCTTGGCCGTGGCGCTCATGGCGAGGAACGCGGCTCGGAGACCGAGCATTGCCCCGCCGGCGCCTGTGGCAGCGAGCTGCATGCCGAACAGGGACACGCCCAGCGTTCGGGCAGCAGCGCCCAGCGCGACTACTCCGGCCGCCACTGTGGACAGCAGGCGAAACGTCGCGTAGAGCTGAATCAGTGTACCGAGAACGCCAGGCGGGATAGCCGCAACGATCTTGGCCAGGGCGTTAGCCACCGTCAGCAGGACGGACCCCACCTCGCTGGCGCCAAGCATGAGATTGATCAGCGCACGGGCGATATTCTGCATCGCCTCACTGACAAGCGGACCGTTCTCCCTGGCTATCTGCATGAACTGGCCGAACGCGCCGCCGGACGGGTCGAAACTGCCCAGCGTGCGCGCGAAGTGGATCAGCGCGTCATTGGCCTTGCGCAGCGTGCCGACAGCGAATTCGGTGAACTGCCCGGTGAGTTTCCCGAAGCCGTCCGACGCAACCCCGCCGGCGACGATCGTCATCAGCCGGTCAAGCTCAGCGGACGTACCGCGAACCAGCGGAGTCAGTTTCGGCAATATCCCGCCGAATACCGCGAAGCTCTTCGTCAGCACGGGCATGGTGTCTGCCGCTGTGCTGTCCGACCATTCCTGGTAGGCGTCGTTCAGCACCATCAGCGCGGCGGACGCTTCGCGCGTAGCCGGCGGCAGTTTGGCAGCGGCGCGCGAATAGGCGAGCTGAGCTTCCGCGGCTTTCGAGGAGGTCCGCCCGGATTCCTCAACAGCGTCTGCGTACTTCTTCTGTGCCTGACTGACCTCCCCCATGGCTTTCGCCTGCGGGATGACGGCAGCGCCGAACACGCCTACAGCGACCGCGGCAGCGCCGAATGCGGCACCGAGCGATCCGACAGCGGCAGCGCCGGTAACGGCCGTGCTGACCGCGGATGCCGCGCCGAGAAGCTTCAGATCCTTTGAGAGCCGATTCGCGTTCACGCCGGCTTCGCGGAATGCGCGAGACAGGTTGTCGCGACCGACCAGGGTGAAAGTCATTCTCTGATCGGCCACGACGTCCCCTTACTGCTGCTTCTCAAGCTGGTCGATGAAGCCCATAAGGGCGATCACTTCGTCCGCGGCCATCAGGTCCCATTCCCACGGGCGAATGCCAAGGTGGTAGGCGAACAGGCCCAAATATTCGAGCTGCCTCGCTGCTAGGCGGTTTCGGCTTTTGGGGCGTCAGCCTCCGGCTCGTCTTCAAGTTCGAGCATCTTCAGCGTCGCGGCACGCTCCGGCTCCGACAGACTCGGATCCGTGAGAATGTGCTCACGCATGAACTGCTTTTCCGCAGGGCTGTGCTCAACGGCGACAGCGCCAAGCGGGAGGTCTTCGAGATCGGCGAACTTCAGCGTGGGCTCTTCGCGCTTACGGAGAATCCAGAGCGCAGCCTGAAGCACGGCGAGATTGCCTTCGCCGAGTTCCTGCCCGAGCCGAACCCACGAGAAGTTGGCGACGGCCTCAGCAGCCTTGGCCTCGGCGAACGTGGCCTTGACGTTGTCCAGATCCCAGCGCTGGGCTTCGCCGGTTTCCGGCTTGTAGACGAGAATCATGTTTGGGTTCCCTCCCTATTCGAGCGAGTTGCGAACGTCGTTCAGTACGCGCTCGATTTCTGCGGCCATGCGTGGTTCGTTCTTGGTGACCGTCCGGCCCCACCAATTTGAAGGCGAGGCGTACTGCCACACCCATCGGTGCTTGTTGCCGAACACCGGATGCCGCCATGAGCCGTCATTCAGGCGGTCGGGCATCCACTCAAGATCAATCGGCAGTGAGCCGCGGTCAATCCAGATCCGGGCGCCAGGACTGCTGCCTGCACGAACGCTGATGCGGACGGCGCGCGCGATCGTGGCGCGCAGCGGACGGGTCTGGTGCGACGGGCCACCGGTAGTCCTGCGCCCGGTTCCGGCAATGCGGAGCGACGTGACCGCGGTTCGCATGTCCCGGTGCGTGGGCTCGGCAGCGCGGCGGACACGGCGCGAGAAGTTCTGCGCGAGTCTCGGTCCGCCGGCGGCCTTGAGCCTGCGCTGTAGTTCTACGAGTTGGCCCGTACCCGTGATCCGTACGAGCCCGGCCATCAGACAGTCGGCGGGATCGCGACGTTCTCGGCAGGCTCGCTGGTGACGGCGAACTGCACCTGAATTTTCGCCGCGTCATCGAGTGACCGGATCTTGCCCTGGCTCAGCACGCGGACGGGGAAGACGTCCATCAGGTTGGCCGCGACGTCGCCTTCATCCATCCACACGACATAGCCGTCCGTGCCCCGGGTGAGCAGCGTGCGGACGTCGTCGCCCTGCTTGCTGGCGTACATGGTCAGTGAGCTGTCATCGGCGGTGATCGGGCCGTCGATCTTGGACGTGAACCGGGAGCCCAGCGACGGAGTCTCGGTAACCTCGCTGGTGACCTGCCAGCCGTCTACCTCGCCGACTTCCACGGACAGCTCAGTGCCGGCGTCCAGCTCAGCGCGGGTGGGGGCGGACTTGTCAGCGATCGTGGGGACCCAACTGACCTTGGTGGTGCCGCGCCGGTAATACCGGACAGCGGCAGTGATGGGCGTAGCAGCCATCAGGCATCATCCTTCTGTGTCCGGCGACGTCTGGCCGGGGGAGTGGTGGACTCGAGAACCCAGCCGGAGCGCTCGTAATGAGCTACAGCGCGGGGGTCAACTTCGAGAACCCGGCCCTCAAGGCGCGGGTGAGTGAGGCGAATGATCATGGGATCTCGCAGAGCAGGGAGAGGGTGAGCCGTGCTGTCGCGCCCTGGTCCGTCTGTGGCTGCTGAAGCGTGCTGGACTGCACCGCGCACTGAGCAGAGTTCAGGCCGAGCGAAGGATCATCGGCGAGCACCTGGCGAACGGCGGCAGCCATCTGGAATACGCGGTTCCGCACGGTGCGAACATCCGTATCCCCGCTGGAAGCAATCAGCGTGATGGGGACCGAGATCCGCTCGCTGCGACCGAGACCGAGACTCGACCAATCCTCATCAGCGGTAGCCGCTTCGAAGGCGCCCTCGGCGTCACCGTCAAATCCCACCAGGACCCAGTCAGGGGCGCGCGAGTCGGACACCAGCGGGCCGTCAGTGACCGTGACCTCCGACAGCGCGGGAGCTGCGGCCAGGCGCCCGTACAAGGCGTCCAGCACGGCGGGTATCTGGGACATCAGGCGACTCCGGGCGGCAGGCGGAAGGGCTCCATGAGCTGCAAGGCGCGGTTGGGGATCGCGTAGCCAAAGCCCTGCACCGGCTCAGTGACGCTGTAATCCGTCGAGCCGGCGACACCTCCGCGGGCGGGGCCTCGCTGTGTGCGCCAGATGTGCTGAAGAATGATCAGCGCGGCATCGGTCAGCGCGGAAGGAACGATCTCGCGGCCCGCGGTATACGTGAACGTAGTCGGGCCGTAGTAGTCGCCCGTTACCACACCCGTGTCAGGGTCGAAAACCGCGTCAACCGGCGTCTCCACGCTGATCACAGGAGTGTGCCGCAGCGCGACCGAGCGAACGCCCAGCGACGACAGGTGCCGGACTTCCGTGAATGTGCGGCGAGCAACGATCCCGCAGAATCCTTCAACACCGGACGTAACCGTTTCGATCATCCGGCGCAGCTCGGCATCCTCACGGGTGCTCGTGATATTCAGATGCGCCTTGGCATCCGCCAGCGAGACGATCAGCGGTGGAGCAGCCGGGCGAACGTCGAACTGATCCGTGTAAGCGCAGGCGGGATCGGACCAGACCCAGCGCACCAGGTGCCGGCCCGGGACTGCGCTCACGAAATCGTGAACGTACTGCCCGGCACTGGCGGGGGTGGCGACAGCCGGTGTCTCGGTTGTCCCGTCAGGGAGCGTGACAGTCAGCGCGACCGCGGAAGCCGTCGCCGGATTGCCGTCCGGGTCCGTGCACTCAGCGGCCAGCCTGACCGTGTCGCCCAGGTCGAACGGCATCAGCGCCTCCCGGCTACTTGCTGGACGTGCGGCGAGGACGAGCAGCCGGCTTGGACGCGGGCTTGGTCTCGGGATCAGGCTCCGCGGGAACGTAGTCAGGGAACCTGCGAGCGACATAGGCCGAGACAGGCTCGAACATGCTCGGGAACCGCTTAACCAGCGGGTGAGCAGCCGGATAAAGGCCACCCTCGTTGCCACCGACACCCGCGGACCGGAACGACTTGGTACAGCGAACGATCTCCACTTGAAACCTCCTAAGAGAGAACGGGGCCCCCAGCGCGGGAGGGGTTACGCCAGAGGCCCCGTAAGCGGGTCGTTACGCCTTGAGCTGACGGAAGGCGCCGGCGTTGGTCACACCGGCACCGACGCGGTAGTACGTGTACCAGCCGCGCTGACCGGTTGGACGCTGCGCAGCGCCGAACAGGTGGTTGATGAACTCGACCTGCATACCGACGCGGTCAGCGATCACGTAGTGATGGAAGTCACCGAAGACCAGGACCGAGTCACTGCGCTGACCCTCAAGGCCCGTGGTGCCGTCCGTGGTCGTGGTGGTGCCGACCGCCATAGCCTCGGCCTCGTAGGCCGGACGGCCCAGAAGCTGGGAGGGCATGCCGTTGCCGATCCGCTCCCACATGTCCGAGCCGCCACCCTCGCCGAGTGCGCGAACCTCGTTGTAGGTGGACCGGTTGGCAAGGAACGACGCGTTCCCCCGGAAGCGGGCAGGCAGGTCACTGTCCAGCGCGTACACGTCCGCAGCAGCAACGGCGTTGGCCGCAGTGCTGTTCACGACCACGCCGGCACCCGCAGCGTCAAGGGCGGTGATCAGGCCCTGCGGCTGTCCGGTACCCGTACCGCTGATGAACGCGTTCGCCTCAAGGCTGTCCTTGCCGAACGCCAGCAGACGGCCGACCTCGGCAGTCACGTTGGCCGCGTCCTCAAGCGCCTCGATGGAGATCGGGACGAACCCGTGGGCCTTGTGGATGTTGATGCTCGGCTGCGCAAAGGTCGGGCTGTCGTCCGTCGCCTGAGCAGCTTCAGCGGCCCAGCTCCACGTCACAGCGCCCGCGCTGACGCCATTCCAGACATCGCCGGACGCGACAACGCTGCGCGCCGCCTGGCGGATCTGGTTGGCAGAGCCATCGCTGGTGATAACGACAGTCGGATCAAGCTGGAAAGGCACCAGGTACCCACCAGCGGAGTCCGTCAGCGACAGGGCGCGCTCAAGGGCACGCTGCTCGTCGGGAGAGACCATGTGGCCGCGACCAGACGCCAGCTTGGACCAGGCGCGCAGGTACTCCGGGCTAGACGTCGCCAGCGCCATACGGGCGATGCTGCCGGACGCGTCGTCGTGCCGCTCGATGATCTTGGTCGCGGCAGAACGGACACCGTCGCTGGCACCCGTCATCTTCTCGACAGCGGACAGCGCGCGGGCACGGTACTCGGCGCCCAGCTCGTCACGGGACCGGCCGAACTGCCGGATCTCGGAGACGTCCCACGGGTTGCGGAAACGGCACTCCTCAACAGAGTCCGGGTTGAGAATCGGGTCCGCGTCGTAGGTGTCAGCGGACGGAGCGCCCCGCTCAACGCGCAGGCTCGACGGCCCGCGGTCGGTAGCCTTGACAGCGCTGCGAACCTTCTCAAGAGCGGACTTGCGCTCAAGCTGCCGGCGGTGCTGGTCGACCTCGGCGAACTCGCGAGTCAGCTCGTCAAACGACTGCTCGTCCTCGCCGGTCAGTTCGTCGCGCGACTCAAGGTCTTCGAGCGCAGCGCGGATGTCCTTCAGACGGATGACCGCCTGGCCGTGAGTGAGATCCATCAGGATTCCTTGTCTTCGAGAGCGGCGATGGTGTCGCCCATGAGTGCGGTGATTTCGCGGATATGAGCGCGGAGCTTCTGCGTGCGCTCGTTCGGCGGGTGGCTCACGGCCGGCGCGCCATCGCTGCTGGAATCCGGGTGGTCATCGACCGGCGCGTCATCAGCAGCAGGGGAGGGAGTCGCATTGCGGAGCAGCAGCGCGGTTGCAACTTCGCGCCGAAGCTCCGGGTCTTCGGGGACCTCGTCCATGGCCGCGCTGTCCTGTGCGAGCGAGCGGCGAATTTCGCGGACAAGGTCGGGAGTTGTGATCAGGTTGTGCGCCATGCCGGCGGCACGAACGCCAACCTCGGTTTGGTCGTACGCAGGGAAGACAACAGGCCCCAGCTCGCGCACCTTCAGTTCGATCAGCTCACGGCGCAGCGGTTCGGCGTCAGGGCCGGACATCCACATGCGCTCGTAAGCCTGCTGCGGAGTCAGCTTCTTGCCGCCCTCGTCGTACCACTGCTCGCGCACGACTTCGAAGCGGAAGGACATTCCGGACACGCTGCGCTCAGCAATCGCGTCGCGAATCGGCTGGACAAGCCAGTTATCGCTTAGCGTCGCCTCGGTGTAGAGCCCGTGGTCGTCCTCGCGGACATCCTCGATACGGCCGATCGGAATGGAGCCAATCAGCGGGTGACGGCCGTGGTCGAACTGCATAACCGGAGTGCGCTCGCGAAGGGACTTGCGGAACGCGCCCTTGCGAATGAACTCCGTGAACCGGCCTTCCCAAGAATCGATCTCGGTCTCAGCGCCGAACACGGCGGCATAGCCGGTCAGATTGCGGCCGGTACTCTCGTCGTCAGCGGTAGCGGGCTCGAAGTCGACCGAGCGGCACAGATCCCGCGCTATGTAGTGGGAATCACCCATCGGGGGAATCCTCCGGTTCGGTGGAAGGCTGAAGCTTGTCCGGCGGCAAAAGCTGCACGGAGAAGAGCCCGGAATGCTGAAGCAAGGACAGATCGTCCGACTCGATGGCCAGAACCACGGAATCCGCGGTGAAACCAGCGTCCGTGAGCTGCCGGATAGCGCTCGCGCGGTTCTGAAGGATCTCGCTCGCCTCGCGCTGGTCTTCGCGGAGGAATGGAACGTTCCGCGAGTCGTACCAGAGACGTACGCCGCTGGGCTGCGCCACGGACGGCCTGACCAGGGTTTCCAGCGTGCCTGCGGCGTTCTGCCACAGCGGGTGAATAGTGCCGTCAGCGAATCGCCTGCGGGCTTGTCCGTAGTTGCTGTACGTCGCGGCCTTGAGCCCTTCGGACAGACCCACGATGATCGGCGGGACACCAGCGGCAGCAGCGATGCGGGTTTCGCCGGCTCCCTGCACCTCGCTGAAGTCCAGACCCTTGAAATCGGACCCGACAACCGTGACGTCAGCACCGCCGCCGATATACAGCGTTTTGCCGGCGTTCTCGGTACCCTTGTGCGAAGAGTCCATGCGAGAGACAAACTTTTCGAATGCCTCCGGCGAGACCTCGCGCGCCAGGCTGACGACCATGTTGGGTGTCGCCGCGTTTTCGAGGTAGCGCCGCTTGTGGCCCGACATCAGGTTGTCGTTCTGCGTCTCGCGAATGGTCGGCGTGAGCCACGACATACCGCGGAACGTGGCCAGCGGGTCGGGCTTGGGCGCGAAATGCGCGACCTCATGAGCCAGCAGCGGGACGGGGTCGATTCCGCCTCCGCGACCGCCCTCGCTGTAGATGTAGCCGGCCAGCTTGTAGCCGACGATGCCGCCATTCACGAAGCGCGGCTCCACGACGATGTCAACCCAGTCCGGGCGAAGCCGGATCAGCTCACCGTCGCTGAGCGTCCAGTACGAGTTGCCGCACAGGTCCGCGTCCTGAATCATCCGGGCGAGCAGATCCTGAGTGGTTCCGCCAGGCCACGGGCGTTCCAGAACAGCGAGATCGGGAGTCCCGAACATCGTGCTCGGTGAGCCGTTGTTCAGCCGCTGCCATTGGAAGCGCGTTGCGCTGAATACGGACTGACGGACCGACATGCACGCGTCGACCACGCCGTTGGTCCGCGCGAGATTCGCGAATCCCACGAAATCAGCGGGAGCGCGCTCTACCTTCTCGCCGGGCATCGTCGTCTGAACCGACTCGGGAAAGGTGTAGGTGTTGCCGTTGAACTGCATGGCGAAGTCGTTAACGCTCGTTATCGCGCGTTCGCCGCGAATTTGACGCCAGAGATTAGCCACCGGCGTTCACCACGAACAGCGAGAAGAGCGTCAGCAGGATACCGCCGGCCATGAGCGCGACAGCAGGGCCAAAGGCCAGCACAAGACCGAGAGAGAAGAGAACTCCTCCGGCCGCAGTGCCCGCCTTGTTCAGCGGAATACGATCCACGGTTCCGGTTCCTCCGTCTCTACATAGGTCTGAGAGCCCCACAGGGCGAGCGTCACGGCGACAAGCGGGGAAATGTCAGTGCCAGTGCCGCGACGGGCCCAGGCCCAGGCATCGCCCAGCGGACGGCGGTCGGCAGCGGCAAGAGCCGTGCGCAGCGGAGCCTGATTGCGATGGGCTATCGACTGGTCTGCTACCGCGTCAAAGAACATGCCGCACGCCTGCGCGATGTCCCGGACCCGCGGCGTGATGACGTTCAGTCCCGCCTTCTCGAATTCGGGAACGAGGCTGCCAGCCGGTGAGCCTGCGTCGATGACGAAACCGATCGGCTTCCAGCGCTCTTGCAGCTCAAGTGCACGCTTCAGCACCCACGACGTGCCCGTGCGATGGTCGATGACCTCGACAGCGCGGCGATCACCAAACGGTCCGGCAACTCCGATGGCTGCGTGTGTGCGCTCCGGGGTGACCTCGATAGCGAACGTCAGCGGCGCAGCAGGTGCAGCCGTGTCATCCGTGATCGCGTTCCACGCCGCCTCGCTGATCACCGGCCAGGCGGCGGCAGCGTCAGACGGGTAGTTGCCTACGCCGAGCCGTTCCGTAGCGAAGATCTCGTCCGACATGGACAGGCGCTCGCGTCCGATGTGCTCAGCGCTGATGCGGATGCCGAGCGAGGGGTTGGCTTTCGCCCATGAGGCTTCGTCGTCCGGTGAGTCATGCTCAGCGCAGTCCGGAGGGCACTCGTCGCGGCACGTGTCCGCTGACCACTCCATATAGGCGAGCGCCGCGTCACCACCAGCGAGAGCGCGAGCGCGGAGCCGGCCGAGCTGCTTGGACGGCGCACCGATGCCGGCGGAACCGAGGTACCAGAGCTGCGGGTTCGGGCGAGCGGACATCGTCGGCATCAGCGCGCCCATGGCGTCATCGCCGAGGATCATGGCCTCATCGAGGATGTTGCAGTCACCCGTGAAGCCACGACCGGAGCCACCGGAGCGCGCGAGGAACCGCAGCCGCTGACCGGTGAGGAGTTCTATCGCCTCTTCGCCGGTCGTACGGCGGACGCGGTGAACCCGCTTGCGCAGCATGTCGCAGTTGGAGATCAGCGACTCGACACGGCGGAATGCCTCGATCGACGTCTTGAACTCGTGAGCCGAGTGCAAGATCAACTGTTCGTTCAGCAGGAAGAGACCCGCGAGCTGTCGGGCCTCGATGATGGCGCCCTTACCGTTCTGCCGGGGCACGTTCACGCAGACCTCGAAGGCGGACCACTTGCCGTCAGCGCGCTCGCCCAGACCTTGCGTGAGCACGAGTTGCTGCCAGGGGTCGAGGATCAGGCCGGCCTCTGCGGCAAGCTCAATCGCTTCCTGCCCGGTGGTCGACGCGTACTCGGGAGCCGTGAAGATCCGCGGACGCTGAGCACCGTTAGGCAGACTGGTCACGCTTGCGCCTTTCGGCTCGCCGCTGGTTCAGCTCGTCAAGCCGGTCGTTGTGAGCGCGGACCGGAGCGACAGCGCGCAGCGTCTCCATGATCATGCGCAGCTCGCGGGCAGCGTTGGACAGCGCGGTCGCGTTGCCGGTGCTGTCGATGGCGCGGGCGAGGGCAAGGGCAGAGGCGCACTGGCCGGGGGACACCGACTCGACAGCGAGCAGGTCCAGTTCAGCGGCAGTGGCGTCGTACACGCTCAGCGGCTCCATGGGGTTCCCTCCCTCGGGCACCGAGTGGTAGCGTGGTCGGTCAACGGGCTTCGCGCGTCACGCAGAGTGAGACAGCGGAGAGTGAGCGGCGGCCGGCGTCGGGAGTGATCACCGAGCGGCGCGCACGCAGAGTGACGGAGAGGGGGTGACGGTCAGTGACAGCCGCTAATGACGCCGAACGAAGTTCGGGGTGGATAGCTGCATATCGAGTGCATAAGGATCTTGGAAGGATATGCAAGATCACGAATGGATATGCAGTCACAGAGCGTGATGATTACGCTGAGTTCAAGATCGTCACGCTGAGTATCCGTCACGCGCAAACGAGGGACAAAAGAGCGAAGCGGGTGGCGACCTGCGACGATGCGCGATCGGGCCCCCTCCCCCCGCCTGCCGGCCGGATGTCAAGGGGTTGGGCCATGATCCTTTGAGTTGATCATGGATTGAGCGATGCATGACCATGCAGTACGTCTATGCAGTGGTGTGTATGGCTATGCAGTGCAGCATGCAGGCACGTGACCAGACCAGCAGGCACAGGCAGTGACCTACCGTGCTGGCCGGCAGGGGCAGTCACCTACCGTGAGGGGCGCTAGCCCACTACCCTCCGCGCCCATGTGCCGGCTACCCAGCGTGGCGGACACAGGCTGTCACCAGTCGCGCGACGGGGCACCTGATACCGGCGTGGTACCACTGGCTCGCTGCTGCCGGTACCACCGGGTCACCACGCCGTCCATGCCGGGACCACGCAGCGCACGCACGCGTTGGCGCACGACAGCTTCGCCAGGGTCCACCGTGACCAGCTTGGCGCCGTGATGCCGGTACCGAGCCAGGTGCTTCGCGGCCGGCATGGAGTGGATCAGGTAGACGTCCGTCCCCCGCATTCGAGGCAGCCGGTCCAGCGCCTTGTTGATCGCGGCACTGCGCGCGCTGTACGCCACCTCGCGGACCTCGCGGCCGTAGCCGTGGTCATCGGTGCCCGGTCCGCTCAGCGCAACAGCGAGAGCGTCAAGGTCGATGACGATGTCCTCGGGCTTGGCGTGCGCGCGTACCCATGTCGTCTTGCCGCTGGCCGGCGGGCCCATCACGACGTAGAGCAAGGCACCGCAGCCATGTCGATGTCTTCAGCGAACAGGACCACTTGGGTGTCCGGGAGCAGATCGCGAAGAAGCCCGCCAAGCAGACTCACCTGCTCCGCATCCACATCCCCGACGTTGCCGAACACCAGGACGTCACCGGGCTTAACGAGCACCACGCGGGTACCTGAATCCGACACGCTCACCAGTCCCTTGACTTGTTCGGCACCAACTGCGCCGGCCGGTTGCCCTTGCTGCGGTTGCACCGCATGTGCGCTGTCCGGGCGTTCAGCGGGTCGAGCAGGCTGCCGCCTTTGGACAGAGGGACGACGTGGTCCAGCGAGAAGGCCCAGGGATGGGAGCGAGCGGCTACACCCTTGACGCTGTAGTCCACGGGGCGACCGCACAGCCAGCAGGGGAGACCAAGTGCCCGTTGCTGATCGCGCAGTTGCCGATAGGCGTAGGTGTTGCGGCCTTCGCGTGGGCTGGCCATGGGGTCTCCTAGAACGGCGGAGAGGTGCAGCCGAGATCCCGCCGTGTCTTCGCACGGTGGCAGACAGCGCGGCACAGGTACTGGACATTGCCGTCAACGTCGGCACCACCAGCGCACAGCGGGACAATGTGATCGACATCCACAGCGGAGGCGAGGTACCGGAGTCCGCAGGACTCACAGCGCACGTAGCCAGCTCGGCGAGCCGCCTTGCGCATGCGAGCTGCTGCGCCTGTGCCCGCGGCTATGACGCTGGCGCGTGAGTAGGGCATAGCGCCTCCGGCGGAGAAGAGGAAGGCCAGGCAGGCGGACATCAGCGGGAGAGCGCGAGTCAACGCCTACCTGGCAAGCTAGAGCCGATGGCTCCGCAAGAGCAGACAGGTCGCTACTCCTGCTCCATGCCGGGCACGTGGGGTACCTGGTATGCGCCGCTTGGCTCCGCAGCAGGAACGGCGAGGCTCGAACTCGCAACCGCCGGTTTTGGAGACCGGTGCTCTTCCAGTTGAGCTACGTCCCAAAAATCGCCGAAGCGATCTACCACGCTCGTGGGCGTGGACGTTGTTGCTGACCGGGTCCCGCCGTCGGTCAGCGTGGGTTGCGTCCGGTTGCCCGGGGCCCACCTGCTGAGCGCGCACTGCGCAGTTGCACACGGGACGCCCCATGTGGAGTTGCGGAGAATCGAACTCCGTTCCGTCCCGGCTCCGCGTGCGGCTTTCCGAAACGTCGAATCCTTCCAACCCCGATACGGTGCCGATCTCCGCTACGGCGTAGGGCCCTCGGTCCGCCATGTCTGTAGTTGATCGCGCGGGAGTCCCTACTAGTAAGGGATCTCGTCGGTTACAGCGGGGGAGGGAGGGTAAGATCATCCTGACGTTTTGACGATTTTACGAGAGAATCTGGTTACCCTATATGCGTGGGGAGTTAATTGGAATCTTATGTAAAATCGTCAAAACGTCATACCTGCTGGTCAGCGCCTTGATCTTTCCCGCTGTTATGACGTTTTCGCTTAGCCCTCCTCCGCTGGCTCCGTTTCGCCACCCACCCACGTGAATTCTGTGCGCTTCCAGCCGTCGAACGGGCACCCGCGGTACGGCGCCTTGAACACGCGCACACGCTCCAACGTGATCCGCAACAGCTCCCGCCGCTTCGCCAGGTCCGCCGACTCCCATACGTCCCCGCAACTCTCCGGGTCCAGCAGGAACGTGACGTCTACGCGCCGCTTGCCGCCCGCAGCGTCAGCCGCCTTCCGCGCTTCCACGACAGCGGCGTTCGCCTCCGCCAGCGCTGGTGCGAAGAACGACTCTGACGGCCCGTCGTAGAGACCCGCCTTGCGATCCGCCCAGACCCGCGCCAGATCGCTCTCAGCGGCTGCCAGAGCCTTCCGCGCCCGCGCTGCGTCCTCTGTCCCGTCCGGGTCCTGCTGGGCCGCCCAGCGCTCTGCTACGGCCGCCACGAAGGGATCGGTCACCTCGCTGTTGTTCAGCCGCTCGTGCCATCGGTAGTGCACCCATTCCTCAATGGACTTGCGCGCGACCGATACGCAGCCGCTGCCGCACCGGTAGCCGTTCCCCGTGAACGACATGGCCCCGCCGCAGACTCCGCACCTCACCAAGCCCGTCAGCAGGTGCCTGGGGCGCGTGTCGTGCTTGCTGCCGTCCCGCGGGACCCCACGGCCCTGTTCGCCCCGCAGAGCGGCTTGTGCGGCTCTCAGTTCGTCGTCAGTCAGCAGCGACGGCCCCTGCATCACGCTGACACGCTCTCCCGCCGGGTTTCGGTACAGCATCCGCCTCGTGCCCCCTTCCTGCCGTCCTGATATCTGCCAGCCGGCATAGGCAGGGTTGTGTGCCATCCCGTGGATTGTTGAGTACGCCCACCGCCTCCCGCGTAGTCCGGAGATACCGATTTCCTCCAACCGGTTAATCACGCCGTACCCGGACAACCCTTCTTGCACCAGCATCCGGACGAGAATGTCCCGCGCGACGTCTGCCTTGCTCCGGCCGGCGCCTGCTGGCGAATCGTCAATTTCAAGTTTCCGCTCAGTGACAATGTCGCCGTCTTCGTCCTCGACATCCACCAGCACGACGCGCAGCCCATACGGGGCATGGGCACTCACCCATTCGCCGTTCTCCCGCTGATGCGCCTTGGTGCTGCGTACACGCTCCGACAGGATCTCGGTTTCCTCCCTCGCTGCTTCAGCGCGCCGGATGAGTTCGGACCTGTCCCGCGGGTTGGAGCTGTCGAGCCCGATACCGGGGCTCTCCGGATCGCCGTTGTCGAACAGCAGGCGACGCGGTCGGCCGTCCTCCGGTTCCACGATGCGCAGGATTGCACCCGCTCCGCGCCGGTCCCAGCGGTCGAGCCGGTAGACCCACAGCGCGCCGATCTCGCCCCGCTCAAGCGCGGCCAGCGCCTTGTCCTGGTCGGTCCGCGCACTCTTTTTCCGCCGGAACCGACTAGCGCTGCCGACCTCCCGCCAGACGTGCCGCACAGTGAGCCCGAGTTGTGCGGCTACCGCGCGACCGCGCGTCTCCTGCGCGCTGATGCTGATCTCCCGCTTACCCTTGCCCGCCTTGGTCCGCGACTTCCGGCAGAACAGGTCGATAAGGGTTGTGGTGTCCGTCATAGCAAGCTAATGTACCTGATCAGAAGCCGCCTCCGGTAGTGCTCATCTCTCCAAGGAACAGGGAACGACCACGACCCCCTTCGACATGGTCGTGCTGAACGACATGGACCGCTACCGGCTGGTCATGGACGTCATCGACCGGGTGCCGGGGCTGGCGCTGCGCGCGATCGGCGTCCGGCAGGAGATGAAGGACAAGCGCAACGAGCACCGGGCGTACATCAGGAAGCACGGCCAGGACATGCCCGAGGTCCGCGACTGGTCCTGGGCCTGACCACACCCCCCGGCCGGACCCGGTCGCGGCCCGCGACCGGGACCGGGCGGCACACGAGCACCGACCGAGGAGTCGCAACGATGGGGATCAAGGCGAGCACGGAGACGAAGGCCCGGATCGGGGTGGCCGGGCTGGCGGTGATGGGCCGCAACCTGGCCCGCAATCTCGCCCGGCACGGCCATACGGTCGCGCTCTACAACCGCACCCCGACCCGGACCCGCGCGCTGGTCGAGGAGTACGGCCACGAGGGCGCCTTCGTCCCGGCCGACGACCCGGCGGCCTTCGTCGCCTCGCTGGAGCGGCCACGCCGGGTCGTGATCATGGTGAAGGCGGGGCAGTCCACCGACGCCGTGATCGAGGAGTTCGCCGCGCTGCTGGACCAGGGCGACATGATCGTCGACGGCGGTAACGCGCACTTCGAGGACACCCGCCGCCGCGAGGCCGCGCTGCGGGAACGCGGCATCCACTTCGTCGGCGCGGGCATCTCCGGCGGCGAGGAGGGCGCCCTGAACGGCCCCAGCATCATGCCCGGCGGCTCCGCCGAGTCCTACGTCTTCCTCGGCCCGCTGCTGGAGGACATCGCGGCCAAGGCCGCCGACGGCAGCCCCTGCTGCGCGCACATCGGCCCCGACGGTGCCGGGCACTTCGTGAAGATGGTGCACAACGGCATCGAGTACGCCGACATGCAGCTCATCGCCGAGGCGTACGACCTGCTGCGGCACGTCGCCGGCTACCGCCCCGACGAGATCGCCGGGATCTTCCGCACCTGGAACACCGGGCGGCTCGACTCCTATCTCATCGAGATCACCGCCGAGGTGCTCGCGCACACCGACGCCGCCACCGGGCAGCCCTTCGTCGACGTCGTCGCCGACCGGGCCGAGCAGAAGGGCACGGGCCGCTGGACCGTGCAGACCGCGCTCGACCTGGGCGTCCCCGTGTCGGGGATCGCCGAGGCGGTCTTCGCCCGGTCCCTCTCCGGCCACGCCGGGCTGCGGCAGGCCGCCCGCTCGTTGCCCGGACCCTCGGGCGGCGCGCTGCCGCCGGAGTCCGGAGGGTTCGCCGCCCAGGTGGAACAGGCGCTGTACGCCTCCAAGGTGGTCTCGTACGCCCAGGGCTGGAACATGATCGACGCGGCGGCCGTCGAGTACGGCTGGGACATCGACCCGGGGGCCGTGGCCGCGATCTGGCGCGGCGGCTGCATCATCCGGGCGGCCTTCCTGGACCGTATCCGGGCCGCGTTCGCCGCCGACCCCGCGCTGCCCACGCTGCTGGCCGACAAGGAGTTCGCCGCCGAGGTCGGCGGCGCGCAGGAGGACTGGCGCGCGGTGGTGGGCACGGCCGTCGCGCGCGGTGTTCCCGCTCCGGGGTTCTCCGCGGCGCTCGCGTACTACGACGCGCTGCGCGCCGAGCGGCTTCCGGCGGCCCTCACCCAGGGCCAGCGCGACTACTTCGGCGCGCACACCTACCGGCGGACCGACCGCGAGGGCAGCTTCCACACACTCTGGGGCGGCGGGCGGGAGGAGCGGCCGACGGGCTGATCCGGGACCGTCCGGCGGAGCGGCCCGGCGGCCGACCGTCCGGGCTGATCATCACACTCGTTCGAGGGAGAGGGCCGGGCGCGCCGCCCCGCGCGGCCCCGCGCCGGGGCGAGGCTGGTGGGTGGAATCGCCGTCGCCGGTGAAAGGACCCCCTCATGCCCTGGTCTCGTGCCTCTGGCGGAATCCCGCTCGCCGTCGACCTGGGAACCGCGCGGACCCGTGTCCGGGGGCCGCGGGCCGGGGTCCTGCACGACGTGGCGACCGTCATCGCGGTGGACGCCCGGACCCGGAGCGTGGTGGCGGTCGGCGACCAGGCCGCCCGGCTGCTGGGCCGCACCCCGCCGGACATCGAGGCGGTCTCCCCGCTCAGCCACGGCGTGGTCACCGAGTTCGACGCCGCCGCCCTGCTGGTCCGGCACGCGCTCGGCGGCGGCCCGCGGCGGACCCGCGTACACCGGCGCACCTGGCTGCCGCCGAACGTGGTGGCCGGGGTGCCGGCCTCCGCGACGGGGGTGCAGCGGCGGGCCGCGGAGGAGGTGCTCCAGCAGGCCGGGGCCCGTACGGTACGGATCCTCCCCAAGGGCATGCTCGCGGCCCTCGGCACCGGGCTGCCGGTCTGGGACGCCGACGGCAGCATGGTCGTCGACATCGGGGCGGGCACCACCGAGGTCGCCGCCTTCGCCTTCGGCACGCTGGTCGCCGCCAACTCCACGCACACCGCGGGCGACGCCATCACCTCCGCGCTCAGCACCCATCTCCAGCGGGTGCACCTGCTGGCGCTGAGCACCGGGGCGGCCGAAGCGCTCAAGACCGGGCTCGCCCGCGTCGCCGAGAGCGCGCCCGGCACCCGCCTGCCGGTCCGGGGCCGGGACCGGGTGACCGATCTGCCGAAGACGGTGTCGGTCTCGGCGGGCGAACTGCGGGATCTGGCCGAGCCGGAGATCCAGCGCATCGCCAGGACGGTGGTGTCCACCATCGGCAACTGCCCGGCCGGGGTGGCCGACGACATCGTGGAGCGCGGACTGGTGCTGACCGGGGGCGGCGCGCTCTTCGAGGGACTGCCGGAACGCCTCGGCCGGACGACCGGACTGTCGGTCCATGTCGCCGACTCGCCGCGCACGGCGGTGCTCGACGGTGCGGCGCGCTGGATGACCGATGTGGCGCCGGCCGCGCGCCAGCAGATGCTCTCACCGCTCTGACCAAACAACCCGACGCCACGTCAAAAACCGACAATGCACGCTTTTCGGTCACTGGTGACACGCTTCACAAGTCGCTCCGGAAATCGGTGACTCGGTGCGCTCGCACAGCCCGATTGCGTCAGTTCTGTCACTCTCCGCTGTCTTCGGGCGCCGATCGGCGAGAAATTCCCTGGCGCTGTGGAATTGACCGGCAGCACAGGGTCACTCCGGCGCCCGGGATACCGCCGGTAAACCCGAGGTGAATCCATTGCTCCTTGCCCCGGGGATTTGGCTGCGTTTAGTTTTGCCGCTGCCGCCGAACGACGGGCGGTCATCCTTCCCGCCGGAGCGCCGAATCCTGCCGCCGGAGGGGGAAACACCACAACGCATCACGGCAGGAGCGGGGGAACCAAGGTAAGTGCCGGACCGTGTGATCCACACGGCACGGCTTGGGGTGAAGACGCACGCCGCGGCGGTACACGCCACCGCACCCGCGTCCGGGCAACTCCAGCCCGAACCCGACAGCTCACCTCGTAGGCGTAGGAGAGGAAATACCCCTATGTCTCGTGGACGTCATCGCCGTTCCCGTACGAGCCGGATCTCCGTGGCCACGCTGGCCGTCACCACCGGTGGCGCGGGCATCGTCCTGCCGCTGCTCGGTGCGTCCGGCGCCAGTGCCGCCCCGGTGAGCACGTGGGACAAGGTCGCCGAGTGCGAGAGCTCCGGCGACTGGAGCATCAACAACGGAAACGGCTTCTACGGCGGCCTGCAGTTCACCCAGTCCACCTGGGAGGGCTACGGCGGCACCGAGTACGCCTCGCGTGCCGACCTGGCCACCAAGGACCAGCAGATCGCCGTCGCCGAGAAGGTGCTCGAGGGCCAGGGCCCCGGCGCCTGGCCGGTGTGCTCCGTCAAGGCCGGTCTCACCCGCGGTGGCGAGGCCCCGCAGGTCGACACCGGTGACCGGGCCCAGGGATCGGCCGAGAAGCAGGCCGAGCCCAAGGCTGAGCCCAAGGCCGAGAAGAAGGCCGAGACCAAGCCGTCCCCGGCCGACTCGGACTCCGCCAAGACCTCCTCGTACACCGTCGTCAGCGGTGACACCCTCTTCAAGATCGCCGACGCCCGCGGCGTCGACGGCTGGGAGAGCATCTACGAGGGCAACCGCGAGGTCATCGGCGACAACCCGGACCTGATCCTCCCGGGCCAGAAGCTGTCCCTCGACGGCGACAAGGCCGAGGCCGCCCCGAAGGCCGAGAAGTCGGCCGAGAAGAAGGCGCCCGAGCAGAAGCAGGCTCCGAAGCAGGAGACGAAGGCCCAGCCGGCCGCCCAGGCCGAGACCGGCGCCTCCGGCTTCACCGCCCCGGTGGACTCCGCCACCAGCACCGCCTACCGCGCGGCCGGCGGCAGCTGGTCCAGCGGCTACCACACCGGCGTGGACTTCTCCGCCGCCACCGGCACCACGGTCAAGGCCGTCGGTGCGGGCGAGGTCGTCTCCGCGGGCTGGGGCGGCTCGTACGGCAACCAGGTCGTCATCAAGCACGAGGACGGCAAGTACAGCCAGTACGCCCACCTGTCCTCGCTGAGCGTCTCCGCGGGCCAGCAGGTCTCCGGCGGCGACCAGATCGGTCTGTCCGGTTCGACCGGCAACAGCACCGGGCCGCACCTGCACTTCGAGATCCGCACCGGCCCGGACTACGGCTCCGACGTCGACCCGATCGCCTACCTGCGGTCGCACGGCGTCAGCCTCTGAGCCACGGCCCGGCAGGGCCACACGCGGCAACCACCGCACCGAGGTGCCCGTCCCCGCCACCGGCGGAGGCGGGCACCCCGCCGTTTCCGTGCATTCCGCCGAGGGCGCCGCCGGCGCATTTCCATGATTCACTTCCCGGTTTCCATGATTCACCGGGAGCCCGCTCTTCCGATAACGCCGGGTGAGTTACCGGAATCGGTTGTACGGCCGAATAACCGCCTCTATCTTGGGCAGCGCCCGCCGGCTCCCCAGTGCGGGCGCTTTCACCGGCGCACGTACAGGAGAGGACGGAAGTCCGTGAACCCGATCCGTGGACGACACCGCCGCCCCCGGCCCCGCCGCATGGCGCGGACTTCGCTGACCGTGACCGCTTCGGGAGCGGGTTTAGCCCTGCCGCTGGCCGGCTCCGGAAATGCGAACGCGGCGCCCGCCGAGACATGGGAACGGGTCGCGGAGACCGAGCGGGCCGGTCTCGCCCGGCTCGGGGAGATTCCGGACGCCGCGGCGGCGCGCGCCGCCGCGGAGGCCGCCGAACGGCAGCGGACCGCGGCGCCCGCGACGGGCACCCCCGGGACCCGCACCACCGACTCGTACCGTGTGGTGAGCGGCGACAGCCTCTCCCGCATCGCCCTCAGCCAGGACGTGGACGGCGGCTGGCAGCAGCTCTACGCGGCGAACCGCGAGGTCATCGGCGACGACCCGGACCTGATCCTCCCCGGCCAGCGGCTCACCACGGCGACGGGTGACAGGACCGCGGCGCCGCCCGAGCGGAAGCGGGGCGGGGACGGCCGGAGCGGTGAGGACGGCGGCAAGGCCGGAAAGAGCACCGCGGAGAAGCCGGACAAGACAGAGAAGACAGAAAAGTCAGGGAAGTCAGGGAAAACGGACAAGGCGGAGAAGTCGGAGAGGGCGGGGAGCAAGGCCGGGGGCGGGAAAACGGCCGACCGGAAAGCCGGCGAGCGTGACGACGAGCGGGCCTCCAGGTCGTCCTCAGGCGGCTTCTCCGCACCTGTCCCCGGCGTCGCCCCCAGCACCGCCTACCGGGCGTCCGGCGGCAGCTGGTCCAGCGGATACCACACGGGTGTCGATTTCCCCGTGGCCACCGGCACCTCCGTGAAGGCCGTCAGCGCCGGGAAGGTCGTCTCGGCGGGCTGGGCGGGCGCGTACGGCTACGAGGTGGTGCTGCGGCATGCCGACGGCAGGTACAGCCAGTACGCCCATCTGTCCCAGCTGTCCGTGCGCTCCGGGCAGCAGGTGGGGGCGGGCGCCCAGGTCGGCCGCTCCGGTTCGACCGGCAACAGCACCGGGCCGCACCTGCACTTCGAGATCCGCACCGGTCCCGGCTACGGCTCCGACATCGACCCGCTCGGCTATCTGCGGTCGAACGGCGTCGGCGTCTGAGCGGCGGGCCCCGGGCACCGGCGGGCGCTCCCGGACGCCGCGGGCCGACCCGCGTGCGCCCGGCCACGGACACGCGCGGAGCCTCCCGGACCGACCGCGCTGTCCCGGGTCCCCGCGCTGTCCCGGGTCCCCGCGGTGTCCCGGGCGGCGGCCGTGTCCGAATGGCAGCCCCGCTCCGGACGACAGCCCTGTCCCGGACGGCAGCCGTGTCCGAATGGCAGCGGTGTCCCGGACGACAGCGGTGTCCCCGAACGACAGCCGTGTCCCGGACGAAATCGGTGCACGACGACGGTGCTCAGGCCGACGGCGCTCAGGACGACGACGGTGCTGCCCAGGATCCCCGCGGCCCCGCGGCGTGCCCGAGGCTCCTCACACCACCGCCGGGCGCCGCCACTCCGCCAGCCCCGGCAGCAGCGACTCCGGCAGCACGGGCAGCTCGCGCACCCGGACCCCCGTCGCGTGGTGGACGGCACTGGTGACGGCTGCCGCCGTGCCGACGATGCCGATCTCCCCGATGCCCTTCGAGCCCATCGGGTTGAGTTCCTGGTCCTCCTCGTCCAGCCAGTACGCCTGGACGTCGGGCACGTCGGCGTTCACGGCGACGTGGTACATCGCGAGATCGCGCTCGGCGAAGTCTCCGAACTCCGCGTCCATCGTGCTGTGCTCCGTCAGGGCCATCGACACGCCCATCGTCATACCCCCGATGAACTGGGAGCGGGCCGTACGGGCGTTGAGGACGCGCCCCGCCGCGAACACCCCCAGCAACCGCCGCAGCCGGGTCTCGCCGGTGTCCATGTCCACCTGGACCTCGGCGAACTGGGCGCCGAAGGCACGCCGGGCATACGCGTCGGACCGGGCCGCCACGTCGTCGGAGGTGTCGGCGTGCGCCGACAGCCCTTCCTCCGGCAGCGGTCCGCTGTGCTCGGCGAGCGTGCGCAGCAGCGCCCGGCACGCCTTGTGCACGGCCCAGCCCCAGGACGCCGTCCCCATCGAGCCGCCCGCCACCGGGCCCTTGGGCAGGTCGCTGTTGCCGATACCGATCCGGATCCGGTCGAGCGGGGCGGCCAGCGCCTCGGCGGCGATCTGCGCGAGCACGGTGCGCGCCCCGGTGCCGATGTCCGTGGCGTCGACCTCGATCCGGTAGCCGCCGGCGGCCTCCGCGCGCGCCGTGGCGCGCGCCGGCGCCACGTACACCGGATAGCCGGAGGCCGCGACCCCGGTGCCGATGAGCAGCCGCCCCTCGGCGCGCGTGCCCGGCCGCGGGTCCCGGCCCTCCCAGCCGAAGCGGCGGGCCCCCTCGCGCAGGCAGTCCGCGAGCCGTCTGCTGCTGAACGGGTGCCCCGAGTCGGGCTCCTTGGCCGTGTCGTTGCGCAGCCGGATCTCGACGGGGTCGATGCCGGTGGTGACGGCCAGCTCGTCCATGGCCGACTCCAGGGCGAACATGCCCGGGCACTCGCCCGGCGCGCGCATCCAGGAGGGCGTCGGCACGTCGAGCCGGGTGACCCGGTGGGTGGTCCGGCTGTGCGGGCTGGCGTACATGGTGCGCGACGGGGTCGCCGCCTGCTCGGTGAACTCCCGGACGGTGGAGCTGTACGTGACCACCTCGTGGGCGAGCGCCGAGATCTGCCCGGCTCCGTCGGCGCCGATCCGGACGCGCTGCTCGGTGGCGGCCCGGTGGCCCACGATCTGGGCCATCTGGTGCCGCGGCACCGCGAGTTTGACGGGGCGGCCGGTCTCGCGGGCCGCCAGGCAGGCCAGGACGACCTGTGGCCGGGGAGTGCCCTTGGACCCGAAGCCGCCGCCGACGTGCTCGGAGACGACCGTGATCCGCTCCGGTTCCAGTCCGAACAGGGCGGCCAGCTCGGACTGTACGGCGTGCGCGCCCTGGGCCGAGTCGTACACGCGCAGCCGGGGCCCTTCCCAGACGGCGGTCGACGCGTGCGGTTCCATCGGGTGGTTGTGCAGCGGCGGGATGCGGTAGCGGGTGTCGAGCCGGAACTCCGACGCCGCGAAGGCCATGTCGAAGTCGCCGCGTTCCCGGTCGGTGGGATAGCCGCCGTTGACGGTCTCCGGCGCGTACAGGCCGGGATGGCCGCCGGTGAGGGTGACGTCGTGCGGCTCCGCGGCGTACTCCAGGCGGACGGCGGCGGCCGCCGCGCGGGCGGCCTGCGGGGTCTCGGCGACGGCCAGCGCCACGTACTGCCCGCGGTACGCGACCCGTGGCGACTGGAGGACGAACAGTTCGGGGTCCTCCGGCTCGCCGAGCCGGGGCGCGTTCTCATGGCTGAGCACGGCCACCGTGCCGGGCTCGGCGAGCGCGCGTTCCGTGTCAATCGCGGTGATCCGGCCCCGGGCGATGCCGGCGGGCACCGGCCAGGCGTGCAGGCAGCCGTCGAGGGGGTGTTCGACGGCGTAGCGCGCGGCGCCGGTCACCTTGGCCCGGCCCTCCAGGCGCACCACCCCCTCGCCGGTGCGGTCGGCGGTGTTCATCGGGCCTCCGGGAGTCGGGCGGTGCCGTCGGACTGCCGGGCCGCCAGGTCGGACAGCGCGCTCACGGCGACGTTGCGGACCAGCGGGACCTTGAAGGCGTTGTCGCGCAGCGGCTCGGCCGGCGCCAGCTCCGCGTCCACGGCGTGGGCGAACGCCTCGGCGGTCGCGGGCTCCCCGAGCAGCCGTTCCTCGGCGGTGCGGGCGCGCCACGGGCGGTGCGCGACCCCGCCGAGGGCCAGCCGCACCCGGCGCACGACGCCGCCCTCGGTCTCCAGGGCCGCGGCGACCGAGACGAGCGCGAAGGAGTACGACGCCCGGTCCCGGACCTTGCGGTAGAGCGAGTGCGCCGCCTCCGGGACGGCGCTCAGCTCGACATGGGTGATGAGGTCGCCGTGGCGCAGCACCGAGTCCCGTTCCGGTTCGTCACCGGGCAGCCGCAGCAGCTCGGTCACGGGAATCGTCCGGGTCGCGGCACCGGACAGCACGTGCACCCCGGCGTCCAGCGCGGCGAGCGCCACGGCCATGTCGGAGGGATGGGTGGCCACGCAGTGCTCGGAGGCGCCGAGCACCGCGAGATTGCGGTGCACCCCCTCGCGCGCGGGACAGCCCGTGCCCGGCTGCCGCTTGTTGCACGGCTTGCCCGGGTCCTGGAAGTACGGGCAGCGGGTGCGCTGGAGCAGATTGCCGCCGACCGTCGCCGCGTTCCGCAGCTGCCCGGAGGCGCCCGCCAGCAGGGCCTGGGAGAGCACCGGATAGCGGGTGCGCACGGTGTGGTCGGCGGCCAGGTCGCTGTTGCTGAGCGCGGCGCCGATGAGCAGCCCGCCCGGCCCGGTGTGCTCGACGGAGGTGTGCGGCAGCCGGCTGACGTCCACCAGGACGTCGGGGCTCTCCACGCCGAGCTTCATCAGGTCGACCAGGTTCGTGCCGCCGCCGAGATAGCGGGCCCCGGGCGAGGCGGCCATCGCGGCGACGGCCGCCTCGTCGCCGCTCGCGCGTTCGTAGCGGAAGGTCCTCACCAGGCACCGCCTTCCGAGCCGCCGTGACCGGCGCCGGCCTGCGCGCCCGCGGCGTCGTCGACGGCCCGGACGATGTTGACGTAACAGCCGCAGCGGCAGAGGTTGCCGCTCATCCGCTCGCGGATCTCCGTGTCCCCCGCCGGGACCGCCTGGCCGGAGGGGTGCTCCGGGGCGGTCACCGCGCTCGGCCGCCCGGCGGCCATCTCCTCCAGCACGCCGACGGCCGAGCAGAGCTGGCCCGGGGTGCAGTAGCCGCACTGGTACGCGTCGCGTTCCAGGAACGCCTCCTGGAGCGGATGCAGCTCCGGGCCGTCCGCCAGCCCCTCGACGGTCGTGATCCGGGCGCCGTCCCGGGCGACCGCGAACAGCAGGCAGCTGTTCATCCGGAGTCCGTCGACGAGTACGGTGCACGCCCCGCACTGCCCGTGGTCGCAGCCCTTCTTGGCGCCCGTCAGGTCCAGCTGCTCGCGCAGGGCGTCCAGCACGGTGGTGCGGTTGTCGACCACCAGCTCCCGGGCCGTCCCGTTGACGTACAGGGTGACGGGTGACGCGTGCACCGGTGCTTCCATGGATTCCTCCCAGCCGGACGACACGTGTCTCGGTAACCCGTTCCGTCCCGGCCGAAACAGCGGACGCCCGGTGTCACCCGCGGGGCGGCCGCCGGGTACGGGTCCATTCGAGGAGCCCGTCGGCGCTCCAGGTGTTGACCACCCGCCCGGGCTCCACGCCGCACTCCTCGGCCCGCGCGCAGCCGTTGATCTGCCAGTCCAGCTGCCCCGGGGCGTGCGCGTCGGTGTCCACCGCGAAGAGGACACCGGCGTCCACCGCCCGGCGCAGCAGCCGGCGCGGCGGGTCCAGCCGCTCGGGGCGGCTGTTGACCTCCACGGCCGTGCCCGATTCGGCGCAGGCCGCGAACACCGCGTCCGCGTCGAACTCCGACTCCGGGCGGCCGCGGCCCGACAGCAGCCGGCCGGTGCAGTGCCCCAGGACGTCCACCAGGGGGCTGCGTACCGCCCGGACCATGCGCCGGGTCATCGCCGCGGCGTCCATCCGCAGCTTGGAGTGGACGGAGGCCACCACCAGGTCCAGTTCGTCCAGCAGGTCCGGGTCCTGGTCGAGGGAGCCGTCCTGCAGGATGTCGCACTCGATGCCGGTCAGCAGCCGGAACGGAGCCAGCCGCTCGTTCACCTCGGCCACCACCTCCAACTGCTCGCGCAGCCGCTCCGCCGTCAGCCCGCGCGCGACCGTCAGCCGCGGGGAGTGGTCGGTGAGCACCGTCCACTCGTGGCCCAGGGCCGCCGCCGTCCGCGCCATCTCCTCGATCGGGCTGCCGCCGTCGGACCAGTCCGAGTGCGTGTGGCAGTCCCCGCGCAGCGCCGCGAGCAGTGCCGTGCCGGCGCCGGCGGGCCGCTCACCGGCCTCCTCCTCGAGCCGGCGCAGATATCCGGGCACCTCGCCGTCCAGCGCCTCCCGCACCACCTTCGCGGTCTTCGGGCCGACGCCCTTCACCGACTCCAGCGAACCGTCCGCGGCGCGCCGGGCCGCCTCGCCCGCCGCCATCGCGCCGACGGCCGCCGACGCCGTACGGAACGCGCGCACCCGGTAGGTGGGGGCCTGCGCGCGTTCCAGCAGGAAGGCGATCCGGTCCAGCGCCTCGACAGGTTCCATGCCGCGCCTCCTCCCGGCCGTCTCCAGGGACCGTGTCCCGTCTGCCCTGCCCACCCTCGCGCACTCCGCGTCCCCGCGCGCGTCGGAGCGCCACGGGTGGGAACGCGTGCCTACGGTGAACCGACCTGAGCAGAACGGACAAGGAAAAACCATGCCGAACACCGCCCTCGTCGTCGTCGACATGGTCAACACCTACGACCACGAGGACGCCGAGCTGCTCGTCCCGTCCGTCCGCGCGGCCCTGCCCGCGATGGCCGGGCTGATCGACCGGGCCCGCGCGGAGGGCGTGGACATCATCTACGTCAACGACAACTTCGGCCGCTGGCGCTCGCACCACGACGAGATCCTGCGGACGGCGCTCGACGGCCCGTACGGCGAACTGGTGGAGCCGATCCGGCCCGACGGCACATCGATGTTCGTCGTCAAGGCCCGGCACTCGATCTTCTACGAGACCCCGCTGGAGTACCTGCTGACCCAGCGGGACACCCCGCACATCGTGCTCTGCGGCCAGGTGACCGAGCAGTGCATCCTCTACTCCGCGCTGGACGCGCACATCCGGCGGCTGCGGGTGACGGTCGCCCGGGACGCCGTGGCCCACATCCATCCCGACCTGGCCGAGGCCGCGCTGCGCATGATGGAGCGCAACATGAACGCCGAGATCCGCCCCGCCGGGCAGATCACGTTCTGAGCGGTCCGCCCGGGGTACCCGGCCGGCCACTCAGGAGGCAGGAATGACCATGCACCAGGACCCGAACGGGCAGGAACAGCAGGACGGGCAGAAGCAGCAGGAGCAGCAGGAGCAGCAGGACCGGCAGGAACAGCAGGACCGGTACCGACGGCAGGACGGGCCAGGCGGCACCGGCCGGGTCGCCGTCGTCACCGGATCCGACTCCGGCATCGGCCGGGCGACCGCCGTACACCTGGCCCGGCAGGGCATGGACATCGGCATCACCTGGCACGAGGACGAGCAGGGCGCCCGCGACACGGAGGCCGAGGTCCGGGATCTCGGCCGCCGGGCCGCGGTGGCCCGGCTGGACCTCACCCGGCTGCCGGAGGCCGCGGACGTCGTCGACCGGCTCGCCGGCGAACTCGGGCGGCTGGACGTGCTGGTGAACAACGCGGGCACGGGCACCGGCACGCCGTTCCTCGACATCGACTACGAGACGGTGCGCGGTGTGCTCGACGTCGACCTGGTCGGGCCGTTCCTGTGCGGCCAGCGCGCGGCCCGGCGGATGATCCGGCAGGGCGGCGGCGGGAGGATCGTCAACGTCACCAGCGTCCACGAGCACCAGCCGCGCGTCGGCGCCGCCCCCTACTGCGCCGCGAAGGGCGGCCTCGGGCTGCTGACCCAGGTCATGGCGCTGGAACTGGCCGAACACGGCATCACCGTCAACGCCGTCGCGCCCGGTGAGATCGCCACCCCCATGACCGGCCAGGAGGGCACCGACGTGCACACCGAACGGCGGCCGGGGGTGCCGCTGGGCCGGCCCGGTGACGCGCGGGAGGTCGCCGCGGTCATCGCCTTCCTCGCCGGTCCCGACGCGGGCTACGTCACCGGGGCCTCGTGGGCCGTCGACGGCGGCATGCTGCGCATGGGCCCGCAGGCGGGCTCGCACCTGGAAAGCGACGCCTGGCGCAGGCCCTGACACCCGGCCGGCCGGTCCTGAGGCGGCGGGGCGGCCCGGGGCCGGTCACTCGGCCGTGGTGATCACCGTGAACAGCCCGCCCTGGGTGTCCCGCAGGGTCGCCTCCCGCCCGTGCCGGGAGTTGCCCGGCGGCGTCACGATCCCGCCCCCGGCCGCGGCCGCCCGAGCGGCGGTGTCGTCGGCGTCCTCGACGCAGAAGTAGATGTGCCAGCGCGGCCGGACCTTCGGGTCGGGTGCCGCCTCCAGCGCGCCGCCGAGCAGCCCGGCCACCGGCCGGTTGTCGATGTGCACGAGGACCTGGTCGTGTTCGAAGTACACGTCGCAGTGCGGCTCGGTGTCCCAGCCGAGCGCCTCGCTGTAGAAGATCGCCGCCTCGAACATGTCGCGGGTGCGGAGCTCCAGCCAGGCCGTGGTGCCGGCGCCCGCGCCGACGCGCCACTTGGGGTCGATGGCCCCCTCCCAGATGCCGAACGCCGCCCCTGCCGGGTCCGCCGCCCACGCGACACGCCCCGGGCCGAACTCGATCGGGCCGACCGCGACGGTCGCGCTGCGCTCCCTGATGCGGGCCGCGGCCTTGTCTGCGCTGTCGACGGCGAAGTACGCCGACCAGGCCACGGGGAAGCCCATGGCCTGCGCGAGCGCGCCGATCCCGGCGACGGGCACCCCGTTCGCGTACGCCACCACGTACTCGTCGCGGCCGAACCCCGGCCGGTACTCCCAGCCGAGCACGGCGGCGTAGAAGCGCTGGGCCGCTTCGAGGTCATGGGTGATCAGGCTGACCCAGCACGGCGCGCCGCGCGGGGGCTGTGCAGAGGTCGACATCCGGCTCGCCTCGCTCTCGGGGAATGGGGGCCGCTGCAAGGGGCCTGCCCGTTCGCCACTGTGCCACTCACGGCCGGAGGAGGGCGGCGCGACTCACCCGTGCGGTCGTGCGCCGATCGGGTGGGGCGCACTCCCGCGGGGCGGCGGGGGCGGGCCGGCCACCGGCGGTCAGTGCCTCGCGCGGCTGGGCTGCACCCGTTTCGGCTCGCCCTTCATCTTCGGGTGCTCCGGCGGGTACGGCAGGTCCTCCAGGCCGTGTTCCCGCTCGTCCCGGTCGGCCAGTTCCAGGGCCGTCTCCAGCCGGCAGGGGTGCTCGTCCATGCCGGCGTGCACATCGCCCTTCTCGGCGAACCGGACCGGCATCGTGGCCAGGTCGAAGTCCTCCGGCCGGGCGTCCGGCAGCTCCTCCCAGAGCAGCGGCGCGGACACCGGGGCGTGCGGCCGGGGGCGGACCGAGTAGGCGCTGGCGATGGTGCGGTCGCGGGCCGTCTGGTTGTAGTCGACGAAGATCTTCTCGCCGCGCTCCTCCTTCCACCAGGCGGTGGTGATCCGGTCCGGGGCGCGGCGCTCCAGCTCCCGGGCGACGGCGATCGCGGCACGGCGGACCTGGGTGAAGGTCCACAGCGGTTCGATCGGTACGAAGACGTGCAGGCCGCGGCCGCCGGAGGTCTTCGGCCAGCCGCGCAGCCCCAGCCCGTCGAGGACGTCCCGCAGCTCCAGCGCTGCCCGCAGGGCGTCCCCGTAGCCGGTGCCCGGTTGCGGGTCGAGGTCGATGCGCAGTTCGTCGGGGTGCTCGGTGTCGCCGCGCCGGACCGGCCAGGGATGGAAGGTCAGGCAGCCGAGGTTGGCCGCCCACAGCACCGCCGCGGGCTCGGTCGGGCAGATCTCGTCGGCGTACCGTCCGCTGGGGAAGGAGATCCGGCCGGTGGGGATCCAGTCCGGCAGGTTCTTCGGCGCCCGCTTCTGGAAGAACGACTCGCCCGTGACGCCGTCCGGGTACCGCTCCAGGGTCGTCGGCCGGTTCCGCAGGGCACGCGTGATGCCCTCGCCGACCGCCAGGTAGTAGCGGGCGACGTCGAGCTTGGTGAAGCCGCGCTCGGGAAAATACACCTTGTCCGGGTGCGACAGCCGCACGGTCCGCCCGCCGGCCGTCAACTCCGCCGTCTCTGCCATGGGCGCAACGCTAGGCCCCACCCGCGTACGGCGCCTCCCGGCGGGCACGTCCCCGACGCCGGCAGCAGACTGGCGGGCATGGACCTTCCGGTGATGCCGCCCGTGCGACCGATGCTGGCCAAGTCCGTCGCCCGCATCCCGCCGGGCATGAGCTACGAGGCCAAATGGGACGGCTTCCGGGCGATCGTGTTCCGCGATGGCGCCGAGGTGGAGCTGGGCAGCCGCTCCGGCAAGCCGCTGACCCGCTACTTCCCGGAACTGGTGGACGCCTTCCGGGAGCGGCTGCCGCGGCGCTGCGTCCTGGACGGGGAGATCGTCATCGCGCGGGAGGGACGGCTCGACTTCGACGCGCTGCTGGAGCGCATCCATCCGGCGGACTCGCGCGTGCGGATGCTCGCCGGGAGCACCCCGGCGTCCTTCGTCGCCTTCGACCTGCTCGCTCTGGACGACCGTTCGCTGATGGACGCCCCGCAGCGGGAGCGCCGCGAGGCCCTGCTGGACGCGCTGGGCGGGGCGGGCGACCCCGTCTTCACCGCTCCCGCGACACGGGACACGGAGCTGGCGCGGCAGTGGTTCGAGCGTTACGAGGGCGCCGGCCTGGACGGTGTCGTGGGCAAGGACCCGGAGCTGGGCTACCGGCCGGGGGAGCGGGTGATGGTCAAGGTCAAGCACGAACGCACCGCCGACTGCGTGGTCGCCGGGCTCCGTCACCACAAGAGCGGCCCCGTCGTCGGCTCGCTGCTGCTCGGGCTCTACGACGACAGCGGCCGGCTCCAGCACGTCGGCGTCAGCGCGTCCTTCCCGATGCGGCGCCGCGAGGAGCTGATGGCGGAGCTGGAGCCGCTGCGCATGCCGTCCGCCGAGGGGCACCCGTGGGCGGCGTGGGCGGACGAGGAGGCGCACGAGAGCAGCCGGATGCCGGGCGGCCCGAGCCGCTGGACGGGCAACCGGGACCTGTCCTGGGTGCCGCTGCGGCCCGAACGGGTGTGCGAGGTGGCGTACGACCACATGCAGGGCGACCGCTTCCGGCACACGGCCCAGTTCCGGCGCTGGCGCCCCGACCGGGAGCCGGAGTCCTGCACCTACGCGCAGCTGGAGGAGCCGGTGCGCTACGACCTGGCGGAGGTCCTCGGCGACTGACGGGGCGCGGAGGGCCGGTGACCGGGCCCGGGCGGGAACGGAACGGCCGGTGACCGGGCCGGGAGTGGGCGGCCGGTGACCGCCCCGGAGCGTGGAAGGCCGGTGACCGCGCCCGGGGCGTGGGCGGCCGGTGACGGCCCTGGGGCTTGGAAGGCCGGGGGGACGACCGGCCGGGGAGTCCCCGTCCGGTCGCCGGATCCGGGGGCGCACGGGGCGGCAGGCCGCCGGTGTCCGCGGGCGCGCCGGGCGCAGCGTGCGGCGGTGTGCTCAGTGCGCGCGCCGTTCCTCGCGCCGCTGCTGCCGCTCCCGGCGCCCGCGCGACCACTTCCTGGTGTCCCGCGGTTCGGCGTACGGCTCCTCGTGCGCCGGGTGGCCGGCGACCAGCGCCCGCTCCCGCGCCAGCTCCGCGTCGAACTCCAGGCCGAGCAGGATCGCCAGGTTCGACAACCACAGCCAGACGAGGAAGATGATGACGCCCGCCAGCGTCCCGTACGTCTTGTTGTACGAGCCGAAGTTGGCCACGTACAGCGCGAAGCCCGCCGAGGCCGCCAGCCACACCAGCACGGCGATCAGACTCCCCGGCGTCACCCAGCGGAATCCCCGCCCCCGGACATTGGGCGCCGCCCAGTACAGCAGTGCGATCATCAGCACCACCAGCAGCACCAGCACCGGCCATTTCGCGATCGACCAGATGGTGATCGCCTGGTCGCCGAGGCCGAACATCTGCCCGGCGCGCCGGGCGAGCGGGCCGGTGAAGACCACGATCACGGCGCTCACCGCGAGCATCACCATCAGGACGACCGTCAGGACGAGACGGAGCGGTGTCACCTTCCAGCCGGGACGGCCCTCGGGGGTGTCGTAGACCGCGTTGGAGGTGCGGATGAACGCGGCGATGTAGCCGGAGGCCGACCACAGCGCGCCCAGCAGACCGGCGATCGCCAGCACCCCGCCGGTGCCGCTGCTGCCCTGGAGCTGGGTGACCGCGTCACCGATGATGTCGCGCACGGCCCCCGGAGCGAGCTGCTGCAGATTCTCCAGGATCTTGTCGGTGGTCGATTTGCCCAGCACACCGAGCAGCGCGACCAGGACCAGTAGCGCTGGGAAGATCGACAGGACGCCGTAGTAGGTGAGGGCCGCGGCCCGGTCGGTGAGTTCGTCCTCCTTGAACTCCTTGACCGTGCGGCGCAGCACCGACTTCCAGGAGCGGGGGCGCAGCTCCCCGGGCTGGTCGGGGGGCGCGCCCGTGCCGCCGGGAGCGCCCGCCGAGGAGCCTCCGCCGCCGTTGGTGTGTCGCTTGTCGTCGTTCATGTGGTCCGGGTCACCCGTATGGGCCGGGTGAATCACCCGCCGCCGGATTGCCGGTGCGGGCCGGTGCGGCCGGTGCCGGTGCGCGGTGCGGGGCGCCCGGGGCACGGGTCCGCCGGTGTGGCCCGCGTCATCCCGGCCGAGGGGCCTCGGGGCGGCCCCGCGGTGCCTGTGAGCAAGGCCACCGGGGCGGGCGGCGGGCGTTGTGCGTACGGGAGTTGGCGCCCGGCGCGGCGAGGTGGTTCCGGCGCGGGTTTCTCCTGGCGGGAAGCAGATGTGAGCATGGATCGCCGTTGAGCCCGAAGCGCCGTGCAGCGCCGCCGGAGCAGGGCTCGGAAACCCCCGGCCGGAGGCCTCGTGCCGCCGCGCCCGGGAGGTTCCGCCCCCGGCTCCGATCTTGAGGCCCACGTTTCCCATGCCTTCCCTCTCACTCCCGCGCCGCCGCCCCGCCGGCGACCGGGCCGACCGCTCCCCGTGGCGCTGTCTGCGCACCCCCAGCATGCGCTGGTGGTCGGTGGCGAACCTGGTGTCGAACACGGGCACCTGGATGCAGCTGACCGTGCAGAACCTCCTCGTGCTCCAGATCACCGGGTCCGCCGCGGCCACCGGCCTCTCGCTGGCCGTCCAGGCCGCCCCCGGCCTGCTGCTCGGTCTCGCGGGCGGCGCGGTCGTCGACGCCTGGCCACGCAAGGTCACGGCGGCCGTCAGCCAGGCCGTCCTGGGCGTCGTGGCCTTCACCACCGCCGCCCTGGTCGCCTTCGACCTGCTCGGCATGGGCGTGCTGATGACGCTGTCCGCGGTGACGGGGCTGATCGCCACCGTCGACGGGCCGGCGACGTCGCTGCTGGGCAACGACCTGGTCCCGGCGAAGGACGTGCCCTCGGCCATCGCGCTGGGTTCGGTGGTGCACAGCGTGGGACGGCTGTGCGGTACGGCGCTGGCCGCCGTCGCCGTCGGCGTGTTCGGCACCGCCGTGGCCTATCTGGCCAACGGCGTGTCGTTCCTGTTCGTGACCGCGGTGATCCCGTTCCTGAAACTGGTCGTCCGCGAGCCCGCGGAGGCCCACGCGCCCGCCCGGCCCGCCGTACCGGCACAGCGCGCCACCGCCGTGGAAGCCGTTCCGGACCCGCGTGGCCCGGCGCGCCGGGCCCTCGCGCGGCTGCCGCTGCCGTCCCGCCCGTCCCGCCCGGCGGCCGCGTCCGGCGGTGCCCGTGACGGGCTGGCGTTCTTCCTGCGCCGGCCGCGGCTCGTCGCGCTGGCCGCGATCACCGGGCTCAGCGCCGTCTTCGGCCGCAACTACCAGCTGACCCTGGCCGTGCTCGTCACCGGCCCGCTGCACGGCAGCGAGAGCGACTTCGGCACGGTTTCCACGGTCCTGGCCGTCGGCGGCATCATCGGAGCGGTCCTCGCCGGCCGGCTGCAGAATCCGTCCGTACGCCTGGTCGGGGCGCTCGCGGCGACCGGCGCGCTGCTCCAGGTCGCCGCCGGCCTGTCCCCGGGCCTGCTGGTGCTGGTGCTGCTGGTCGCGCCGATGGCCGTCGTCGAGTCCGTCTCGGACACCGCCGGCACCACCGTCCTGCAGACCGACCCGCCGCCGCACATGCGCGGCCGGGTGCTCGGTGTCTGGCGCAGCGCGAGCACCGGATGGGGCCTGGCCGGGCCGCCGCTGCTCGGCCTGCTCATGGAGACGGCGGGCGCGCGGGGCGCGCTGGTCGCCGGCGGCCTGATCATCGCGGGCGCGATCACCACCGGTGCCCTCGGCCGCGCCCGCTTCACTTCCCGGCCGGCCGCGCCCGCCCCCGTGGCGGCGCGGACGGCCGGGGCCCAGCTGCCGGACCTCTCCCCGGCAGCCTGACCCGGGGCCCGGGCACGCGGCGGCCCGGGCCCCGGTCAGGAGTCAGCGCCCGGACCGGCCGCTGCTGCCGTTCCGGAGCCGGAGCCGTAGCCGCAGCCGCTGTCGTTCCGTAGCCGTAGCCGTAGCCGTAGCCGTAGCCGTGGCCGTAGCCGCCGCCGCTCCCCGTTCCGCGGCCGCCCGGGACGCGCCGCCCGGGACGCGCCGGGCGGGGCCTCCGCGCGGCGGCGGGCCGTGGTCCGGCCGGTCCCGTTTCCCCTGCCGCCTTCGCGCTTTCCCCCGCCCGGCCGGTCCCGTTTCCCCCTGCCCGCC
>NZ_WHPN01000268.1:82439-87217 GCF_009735685.1 Streptomyces lycii
CACCGCCCGCGTTTCTCCCGTACCCGCCGTCGCGCGGGTCACGGTTCCCGTACGGCCGCGGCGACGGCCGCCAGATAGCGACCCGCCGCCAGCCACTGCACGCCGCGCGCCACCGGCCCGCCGAGCCGGGTGTACCAGGCGGCGGGCCGGGAGAAGGCCGTCACCTCGAACCACACCGTGCCGGTCCCGTCGCGCAGCACGGTGAACGACTCCTCACCGCACTCGGGGTGCCCCGGCAGCGAGCCGTACGCGAAGCCCGCACGGTCCGGCTCGTCGGCCGTCCACACCACCCGGCACGGAATCACCGGCCCGGGCAGCCTCAGCCCGCCCGGCCGCGGCACGAGCAGCACCGTGCCGCCCTCCGCCGCGTCCCCGCCCGGATACACGTGCAGGCCCGCGCCGCGCTGCCCGCGCCAGGCGAGCACGGCCGCGGCCGCCCGGTCGAAGACCCGCGGGCCGCCGCCGAGCCGTCTGCGGCGGCGCAGCAGGTGGTATCCGCCGGGCAGCGGCCGCTCACGGGTCGCGCCCACCTCCGGATACGTGGGCCGGGCGGCCCGTGCCGCCCGGTACGCGCGCTCCAGGTCCGGTGCCATGGACCCAATCTACGGAAGCCCGCCGCACGGGCACGACCGCACAGCCCCGCCGGGCGCCCCAGCCGCACGGGCACGACCGCACCGCCCCGCCGCCCGCCACAGCCGCCCGGGCGCGGCTCCCGCCCGGGCCCGCCGCCACCGGAATCCGGCCGGTCCGTGCCGCCCGAACCGGTTTGAGCGGCCCGCTGCGGGTTACCTGCGAACACCACCGCACAGCACGCGGACCGCCGGGCCACCGGCTCGGCCCGGCGGGCCCGTGGCCGACGACACCGTTAAGGACTCGCGATGGGCAGCACATCACACGTCGATCTGACCGGACGGCACGCCCTGGTGACGGGCGCCGCGCGCGGGCTGGGCGCGGCGATCACCCGGGGACTGGCCCGCGCCGGGGCCTCCGTACACGTCACGGACGTGCGCAGGGACCTCGCCGAGGAACTGTGCCGGGAGCTGAAGGAGGAGGGGTGCCAGGCGCGCTACACGGAACTCGACGTCCGGGACCCGGAGGCCGCCGCCACCGTGTTCCGGGGCATCGACGAGACGTCGCAGCCGCTGGACATCCTGGTCAACAACGCCGCCGTCGACGTCTCCAAGCCCATCGAGCACCTGACGGCCGAGGAGGTCACCCGGGTCGTCCACACCAACCTGCTGGGCCCGATGTACCTGTGCCTGGAGGCGTACCGCCGGATGGTCGGCCGGGGCCGCGGCCACATCGTGAACATCCTCTCCACGGCGTCCAACCGGACCTGGACGGAGGCCGGCCCCTACGCGGCGGGCAAGTCCGGGCTGCGTGCCTTCACGCACACGCTCTTCAAGGAGGCGCAGCGGGACTGCCTGGGTGTCGGCGTCACCGGGATCATCGCCGGCGGCATGGAGACCCCCTTCGTCCTCGACCGCTTCCCGGACGCGGACACGTCCACGCTGCAGAGCCCGGACATCGTCGCCGACACCGTGCTCTACGCCCTGTCCGTGCCGGAGGGCAGCGTGGTGCCGGAACTCGTCGTGGTTCCCCGGTGCGAATCGTCGTGGCCGTGAGCATGAGCGAGCCGGTGAGCGGAGACGGAGCCACGGTGCCCGGAGACCCGAGGAAGCCCGGCGGCGGGAGGCAGCGCGGCGGACCGTCCGCGCTGCGGCTGGCCGCGGGCCCGGGAGAGCCGGGGGAGCAGCACGGGCACGAGGCGCTGCCCCCGGACCGCATGCAGGCCATCCTGGAGGTCACCAAGCAGGTCGCGGCGCTGCTGAAGGCGCACGGCTTCCCCTTCGCGCTGGCGGGGGGCGTCGCCGCGTACGCCCACGGCAACCAGGCCAGGCTCCAGCACGACACCGACTTCTGCGTGCTCCCCGAGGACGCGGAAGCGGTCGCGGACACGCTCCGGGAGGCCGGGCTCCAGGTCTACACGCCGCCGGAGGACTGGCTGCTGAAGGCCCGTTCGCGGGGTCAGGACATCGACATCATCTACGAACTGACCCGGCAGCCCGTCACCCGTGAACTGCTGGACCGGGCCGAGGTCCTGCCGGTCGACTCGGTGCACATGCCGGTGCTCTCGCCGACGGACCTCATCATCGGCCTGCTCAACGCGTTCTCCGAACACCACTGCGACTTCAGCTCGGTGCTGCCGATCGCCCGCACCCTGCGGGAGAAGATCGACTGGGCGCGGGTCCGGCGCGAGTGCGGCGCGGCGCCCATGCCCGACGCCTTCCTCTACCTGCTCGAACGCCTCGACGTGATCGCCCCGGAACGGCCCGGGCCGCGGCGGGGGTCCGGGGAGCGGCCGGGGGAGGGGCCGGCACCGGAAGGGAACGGACCATGACGCACCACGACACCCACCGGACGCCCGGCGGGAACGGCGCGAGCGAATACCGGATCGCCCATCTCCACGAGCGGCTCGCCCGGGAGGGCAGCGGCGACATGGGAACCCGGCTGGAGATGCGGGGCAGCACCCTCCTCGTCACCGGCACCGCGCCGTCGGCCGCCTCCCGGGACGAGATCCTGCGGATCGTCGCGGAGGAGTTGCCGGGCGTGCCGGTGCACAGCGACATCGTGCTCAGCGAGAGCAGCGCCCCCGACCGCCCGGAGGACCTGTCATGATCCGTGTCGCGGCCGTCGGTGACATCCACATGGGCCCGGACAGCCGCGGGCTGCTCCGCCCGGCCTTCGAAACCCTCCCCGACTGCGCCGACTTCCTGCTGCTCGCCGGTGACCTCACCCGGCACGGCACCCGGGAGGAGGCACAGGCCGTCGCCGACGAGATCGCCGGGCTCGGCGTGCCCGTCATCGCTGTCCTCGGCAACCACGACCACCAGGACGGCCGGCCGGACGAGGTGACGGCCGTGCTGCGGTCCGGCGGGGCGGAAGTCCTGGAGGGCGGGAGCACGGTCGTCCGCGTCGGCGGCGTGCCCGTCGGCATCGCGGGCGCCAAGGGCTTCTGCGGCGGCTTCCCGGGGCGCAGCGCCGGGGAGTTCGGCGAAGCGGAGATGAAGGCGTTCGTACGCACCACCCGGCTCAGCGCGGACAGCCTCCGCGCGGCCCTGGACGATCTCGCCGGGCAGGGCTGCGAGGTGCGGATCGCGCTCACGCACTTCTCGCCCGTGGCCGACACCCTCGCCGGGGAGCCGCTGGAGATCTACCCGTTCCTCGGCGCGTACCAGCTGGCAGAGGCCGTCGACGCCGCGGGGGCCTCGCTGGCCGTGCACGGCCACGCCCACGCCGGAACGGAGCACGGCATGACCAGCGGCGGGGTGCTGGTGCGCAACGTCGCCCAGCCCGTCATCCGCCGCGCCTTCGCCGTCTACCACCTGCCGGAGAGCCGGACCGCGGGCGGCGGGGACCCGCAGTCCACGGGAGCCCGCGCGTACGCCGACAGAGGTACGCGCTGATTCATCCCGTTTGGGGCGGGTACTCCGCGCGGGGCCGTCCCGGTCCCGGTCGCCCGGCACCGGACGGCAACGGGGCCTCCACGCCGGAGGTCCCAGGACAAACGCCGGTTCGCCGGCCTCGCACCCCAGGAGCACACCATGGCGAAGCCCAACCCCATCGAACTCCAGAAGGCCCTCAAGGGCGCCGACTACCCGGCGGACCGCGAGTCCCTGGCGTCGCTCGCCGAGAAGAACGGCGCGGACAGCGGGCTCGTCGACAAGATCTCGCATCTGGGCCAGAAGGAGTTCACCGGCCCCGACCAGGTCGAGAAGGCCGTCTTCCGCGACAAGTGACCATCCCGGAGCCGAAAGGAGACCCCATGGACGTCGCCGGAACAGCCGCCACCGGAGTCGCCGGCCGGCGCTGGAACCATGCCGTCGTCACGGGGGGAGCCGGCTTCGTCGGCTCCCACCTGTGCGCCGCGCTGCTGGCCCAGGGCACCGCGGTGACCTGTGTCGACGACTTCTGCACCGGCGCGGCGGAGAACGTCGCCCAGTTCGCCGACCACCCCGGCTTCACCCTGGTCCGCGCCGATGTCACCGAGCCGTTCGACACCGGCGGCGAACCGGTCGACCTGGTCCTGCACTTCGCGTCGCCCGCGTCGCCCGCCGACTATCTGCGGCTGCCGCTGCACACCCTCGACACGGGCAGCACCGGCACCCGCAACGCCCTGGCGCTGGCCCGTCGGCACGAGGCGCGCTTCATCCTGGCCTCCACCTCGGAGGCGTACGGCGATCCGCTCCAGCACCCGCAGAACGAGCGGTACTGGGGCAACGTCAACCCGGTCGGCCCGCGCAGCGTCTACGACGAGGCCAAGCGCTTCGCGGAGGCCCTGACGACCGCCGAGGCGTCGGCCCACGGCACGGACACCGGGATCGTCCGGCTGTTCAACACCTACGGGCCGCGGATGCGCGGTTACGACGGCCGGGCCGTGCCCACCTTCATCCGGCAGGCGCTCGCGGGCGAGCCGCTGACCGTCACCGGCGACGGCCGGCAGACCCGGTCGCTGGCCTACGTCGACGACACCGTGCGCGGCGTCCTCGCGATGGCGGCCTCCGACCTGCTCGGCCCCGTCAACATCGGCAACCCCGTCGAGATCACGATGCTCGACCTCGCCCACCGGATCATCGGGCTGGCCGGCTCCTCGTCCACGGTCCGCTTCATCGAGCGGCCCACCGACGACCCGGCCGTGCGCTGCCCGGACATCACGCTGGCCCGCGGCAAGCTCCAGTGGGAGCCGGAGACCGGCCCCGACGAGGGCCTGGCCCGCA
>NZ_WHPN01000269.1 GCF_009735685.1 Streptomyces lycii
CTGTATCTCGGCACGCTGCTGGAGGAGCGCGGCGAGGTGAAGGAGGCCGGCCGCTGGTACCTGAGCGCGGCCAAGGACGGCGAGGCCCGAGCCGCCTGCGCACTGGGCTTCCTGCTGCGCGACGCCGGGGACCCGGACAGTGCCGCGGTGTGGTGGCGGCGCGCCGCCCAGGACGGCGACGGCAACGCCGCCAACGCCCTGGGCGCGCTGCACGCGGACCGCGGCGAGCAGCAGACCGCCGAGCGCTGGTACCGGGCCGCGCTCGACGCGGGCGACGTCAACGGTGCGTTCAACCTGGGCCTGCTCTGCGCGGAGCAGGGCCGTACGGAACAGGCCGAGCAGTGGTATCGCCGTGCGGCCTACGCGGGACACCGTGAGGCGGCGAACGCCCTCGCCGTGCTGCTGCTCCAGCGGGACGACGCGGCGGGCGCGGAGCCGTGGTTCTCCAAGGCGGCCGAGGCGGGCAGCGTCGACGCCGCCTTCAACCTCGGCATCCTGCACGCCGGACGGGACGAGGAGGCACCCGCCCACGAGTGGTACGAGCGTGCCGCGGCCGCCGGTCACCCCGAGGCCGCCCTGCAGGTCGCCATCGCCCTGCTCCGGGACGGCGACGACCGCGGGGCGGAGCGTCATCTGCGCTGCGCGGCCGGTGCGGGCAGCGCGGAGGCGGCCTTCCGGCTCGGCGCGCTGCTCGACCGCGCGGGGGCGGACGGCACCGGTACGGACGAGCCGGACGGGACCGCTGCCTCCGAGGCCGCCGAGTGGTACGAGCGGGCGGCCGGCCAGGGCCACCGCCGGGCCCAGGTCCGGTGCGGGATGCTCGCCGCCGCACGCGGCGACGTCGTGGAGGCGGCGGACTGGTACCGCAGGGCGGCCGACGCGGGCAGCCGCAACGGTGCCTTCAACCTGGGCCTGCTCTACGCCCGCGAGGGCAGTGAGCCGGAGGCGGCGCTGTGGTGGAAGCGGGCGGCCGAGGCCGGCCACGGACGCGCGGCGCTGCGGCTCGCTCTGCTGGCGGCGCGGCGCGGTGAGCTGGCCGAGGCGCAGCAGTGGTGCTCGGACGCGGTGGACAGCGGTCCGCCGGAGGTCGCCGAGCGGGCGGCGCGGTTGCGCGACGCGCTGCGGCAGGAGCTGTCGGCGTAGCGGCCGGCGGGGCCCCGAGCCCCGCCGGCCGCGGCCCGCCGGTCTTGATTTGCGCTGGTCGGGACGGCACGTTAGAGTTGTGAACACAACGGCGCGGGGTGGAGCAGCTCGGTAGCTCGCTGGGCTCATAACCCAGAGGTCGCAGGTTCAAATCCTGTCCCCGCTACTACGGACGAAGGCCCGGATCCTCAGGATCCGGGCCTTCGTCGTGTGCGATGGGCGCGCCGCATGACGTGTACCGCGAGCCGCAGGCCGCGTGCCTGCGGGCGGCCCGGGCCGGCCGGGCCGGTGGCGGCCGATGGCCGTGGGTGGCCGGCGGGCTGTGCCACGCGGGGGATCCTGGGCGGCAGGCTCGACGGGGCCCGGTCGGTGCGGCACGGGCCGAGAGGGCTCGGCAGGGGCAGATGGGCGGTACGCCGGGCTCGGCAGGGGCAGCCGGGCGGGGCGCCAGGGCTCAGTGACCGCAAGGATTCCGTCGGGGGAGCGGCGCAGGCCGACGGCGGTGCACCCCGAGGAAGCCGGGTGGGCCGGCGAGGCTCAGCGAAAGCGAGCAGGCCCGCGGAGCGCAGCAGCGGAAACAGGGCGGGCCTGCGGGGCGCAGCGGCGGAAGCAGGGCGGGCCTGCGGGGCGCAGCAGCGGCAGCAGGGCGGGCCTGCGAAGCCGGAGCAACGGGAGCGGAGCACCCCGCGGGGCTCAGTCCGACGCGCAGGACGGGCAGAGGCCGTGGTAGGTGATCTCGGCGCCGGAGAGCGTGAAGCCGAAGCGCTCGCCCTCGGGAAGGTCCGTGAGCGGATCGCCGACCGGCCGGACGTCCCGGACCAGACCGCACTTGCCGCAGACCAGGTGCTGGTGCGGCCGGTGGGCGTTCGGGTCGTACCGCATCGCCCGGCGGTCCGTGCTGACCTCGATCACCTCGCCCAGCGAGACCAGTTCGCCCAGCGTGTTGTAGACGGTCGCGCGGGAGATCTCCGGGAGCCGGGCCGCGGCGCGGGCGTGCACCTCGTCCGCGGTCAGGTGGACATGGTCGCCGTCGAGAACTTCGGCGACGACCCGCCGCTGGGCGGTCAGCCGCCAGCCGCGTCCTCGAAGTCGTTCCAGCAGGTCACTCATGTCCATCACCTAACAGTTCGGAGAGGTCAGTTTAACAAGCGGGGGTCCGGTTCCCGAACGAGTACGGTCTTATGCATCTTCTTGACTTGGACTGAGTCCAATGTAGGATCGGGACCGGGCAGAAGCCAAGTAGAGGTACGACCAGGAGGCGCACGTGTCTGTGCAGGACCAGGCAGCGAGTTCGGCGGGACCGCTCACGACGGAATCCGGTGCTCCGGTAGCGGACAACCAGAACAGCGAGACGGCCGGCGTCGGCGGCCCGGTGCTGCTCCAGGACCAGCTGCTGATCGAGAAGCTCGCGCACTTCAACCGCGAGCAGATCCCGGAGCGGATCGTCCACGCCCGTGGCGCGGGCGCCTACGGCACCTTCACGGTGACCGCGGACGTGACGAAGTACACCCGGGCGAAGTTCCTCTCGGAGATCGGCAAGGAGACCGAGGTCTTCGCGCGCTTCTCCACCGTCGCCGGCAGCCTCGGTGCCGCGGACGCGGTGCGCGACCCGCGTGGCTTCGCGCTGAAGTTCTACACCGAAGAGGGCAACTACGACCTCGTCGGCAACAACACCCCGGTCTTCTTCATCCGGGACGCGATCAAGTTCCCCGACTTCATCCACACCCAGAAGCGCGACCCGTACACCGGCTCGCAGGAGGCGGACAACGTCTTCGACTTCTGGGGCCTGTCGCCGGAGTCGACCCACCAGGTCACCTGGCTGTTCGGCGACCGCGGTATCCCCGCGTCGTACCGGCACATGGACGGCTTCGGTTCGCACACCTTCCAGTGGACCAACGCCGACGGCGAGGTCTTCTGGGTGAAGTACCACTTCAAGACCGACCAGGGCATCAAGTGCCTGACCCAGGCCGAGGCGGACAAGCTCGCGGGTGAGGACCCGGACAGCCACCAGCGGGACCTGCGCGAGTCGATCGAGCGGGGCGACTTCCCGTCCTGGACCGTGGGCGTCCAGATCATGCCCGCGGCCGAGGCGGCCGACTACCGCTTCAACCCCTTCGACCTGACCAAGGTCTGGCCGCACGCGGACTACCCGGTCCAGGAGATCGGCAAGTTCCAGCTCAACCGGAACCCGCAGAACATCTTCGCCGAGGTCGAGCAGTCGATCTTCTCCCCGGCGCACTTCGTGCCCGGCATCGGCCCGTCCCCGGACAAGATGCTCCAGGGCCGGCTCTTCGGCTACGGCGACGCCCACCGCTACCGCGTCGGCATCAACGCCGACCAGCTCCCGGTGAACCGCCCGCACGCCGTCGAGGCGAACAACTACAACCGCGACGGCTTCATGTACGACGGCCGGCACGGCGCCGCGAAGAACTACGAGCCGAACAGCTTCGGCGGCCCGGCCCAGACGGGCCGTCCGCTGTGGCAGCCGCTGGAGGTCTCGGGCTACACGACCGAGGGCAAGACCCCGCTGCACGCCGAGGACAACGACTTCGTCCAGGCGGGGAACCTCTA
Organism: Streptomyces lycii; assembly: GCF_009735685.1. Taxonomy (GTDB): domain Bacteria; phylum Actinomycetota; class Actinomycetes; order Streptomycetales; family Streptomycetaceae; genus Streptomyces; species Streptomyces lycii. The sequence goes on from NZ_WHPN01000269.1 coordinate 3,715, forward strand.
CCGGCTGATGTCCGAGGACGAGAAGGAGCGTCTGGTGAGCAACCTGGCGGGCGCCATGAGCGGCGTCTCGCGCCAGGACATCCTCGACCGGGCGATCAACAACTTCCGTCAGGCCGACGAGGACTTCGGCAAGCGGCTGGAGGCCGCGGTCCAGGCCCTGCGCGGCTGACCGGGCGCTTGCCGTAGGGAAGGAAGGGGTCGGGCCTGTCCAGGGGCCCGGCCCCTTCCGTCGTCGCCGCGGGGCCGGGCTCCGGGCTCCGGTCAGCTCACCAGCGCCGCCGGCTGCTGCCGGACCGGCGCCCACCGGCGGATGATGTCGCGGACCGACACCACGCCGACCGGCTCTCCCTCGTCGAGGACGACCAGATGCCGGAAGCCGCCGTGGGCCATCGCCTCGGCGGCTTCTTCGAGTGTCCACTCGGGGGTCGCGTAGACGACGTCCGTGGTGGTGTGGGCGTGAGCTGTCTCGAGGTCGGGGTCCTGGCCCGCGCCGAGGGAGACGAGGATGTCGCGCTCGGTGAGGATGCCGAGCCCGCTGGTGTCGGTGTCGAGGACGATGGCGGCGCCGACGCTGCGGGCGGCCATCAGGCGTGCTGCCTGGCGGAGTGTGTGGGCGGGCCCGATGGTGAGGACCACCGTGCTCATGGCGTCTCGGACGAGCATGGGGGTGGAGCCACCTCCTTCGTGAGCCCGGAACGGGCGACCCCGGAGGGCACGGTCCGGGCGAGGGCTCACAAGTGCACAAGCGGGGGAATTCTCATGTTCACATGCCCTCCGAGAGACCGACAAGGGGCCGTCCGGCGCTATTTCAGGCCGGTGGTCGCGGGGGCCGCGCCCGCCGGGGGCCACGCCTGCCGGTGTCGCCGGTCGCCGGGGCCCGCCCGCTGGTCACCGGGGCTGCGCCCGCCGGTCGCCGGGGCTGCGCCCGTTGGCCGGGGCTGCGCCCGCCGGTCGCCGGTGACGGTCCCGCCCTGACGTGCTAACGCTGGTTCAGATAGCTCAGCAGCTCGCTGTGCAGCAGCCCGTTCGAGGCCGCGGCGTTGCCGCCGTCCACGCCCCGCACGCCGTCGAGGCTGGTGAACTCGCCGCCCGCCTCCTGCACGATGATCGCGTTCGCCGCCATGTCCCACAGCGACAGCTCCGGTTCCGCGCACATGTCCACCGACCCCTCGGCGACCATCATGTACGGCCAGAAGTCGCCGTAACCCCGGGTGCGCCAGCAGTCGCGGGTCAGGTCGAGGAAACCGTTCAGCCGCCCCTGCTCCTCCCAGCCGCCCAGCGAGGAGTACGCGAACGAGGCGTCCGAGACCTTGCCGACCCGGGAGACATGGAGCCGGGTCGCCTTCGACAGGCTCCGCCCGGTGTACGCGCCGCCGCCCTTGGCCGCCCACCAGCGCCGGCCCAGCGCCGGCGCCGACACCACGCCGACGACCGGCTGGAAACCGTGCTCGCCCGGCACCATCAGGGAGATGAGGGTGGCCCAGACCGGCACGCCCCGCACGTAGTTCTTGGTGCCGTCGATCGGGTCGATGATCCAGCGCCGGGGGCCGGAGCCCTCGCTGCCGAACTCCTCACCGATCACGGCGTCCCGCGGCCGGGCCCGGCGCAGCGAGGTGCGGATCACGTCCTCAGCCGACTTGTCCGCCTCGGTCACCGGCGTCATGTCCGGTTTGGTGTCGACCTTCAGGTCGAGCGCCTTGAACCGGTCCATGGTCTGGGCGTCGGCCGCGTCGGCGAGTACGTGGGCGAGACGCAGATCATCGTGATAGTCGGGCATGTGCGAACAGTATCCATGCCACTCCTGGCAGACCACACAGCCATGGCCGTGCGGGCTACGGCGATCCTCCGCCGGGGCCAAAGGGTCCTCGCCGGGACCTCCGCGGGCGCCGCGCGGTCCGGCACACGGGAAGCACACACCGGACACGTTTCCCGCACTCGCGGAGATCCGAACGGCACCCCCGGTGGAGGGACCCTTGACAGTGTCTGCCCACGCGTCAATTCTGAGGCGCAAGCGGTATTTCTGAGGCCAACAGCAGTCATGTGCTCCGCACGGCCCGGGAGGCGACGATGCCGACAGCACGTGAATCCCTGCTGGACGCCGCCTACGCGGCACTGGCGAACCGGCCGTGGCCCGGGGTGCGGATGGTGGACGTCGCCGCCGCGGCCCAGGTCTCCCGGCAGACCCTCTACAACGAGTTCGGCAGCAAGGACGGCCTGGCGCGGGCCCTCGTACGCCGTGAGGTGGACCGCTATCTGGCCGGGGTGCGGGCCGTGCTGGCCGGGCCGTCCGCCCCCGCCGCGGCCGGGGCTCCCGGCGACCGGCTCGCCGCGGTGGCCGAGTGGACCGTACGGACGGCCCGTCACAACCCGCTGCTGCGGGCCGTTCTCACCGGCTGCTGGGGGGAGCGGCTGCCACAGCCGCTGCGGGTGACCGGTGGTCCCGTCACCGGCCCGTACATGCCCGCGCAGCGCCGGGCGGACGGCCCGCTGCCGTCACCGGTGGAGCTGCTCGGCCAGGTGCGCGATCTGATGTCGGCGGCGCTGGCGGCGGGCCGGTCCCGTGAGGAGTCGCTGCGGCTGACGGGTTCCTGTGAGATCACGGTGCGGCTGGCCGTGTCGTTCGTCGTGGCGCCTGCGGGCGCGGACGACATCGCCCGGATGGTGCGGGGCGCGCTGCCGGCGGCGATCGCCTGACCTCCCGGGCCTTCGCGGGCCGCCGCGGCGGCCGGGCCGGCGTCAGTCGCCCTCGTGCCGCTCGCGGGAGGCGAGCAGCCGGCGCAGCGAGTAGAGCCGTGCCGGGTCGGCGTGGCCGTCGGCGACCCACTGGTCCAGGGCGCAGTCCGGCTCGTCGTGGCTGCACGCGCGGGGGCAGCCCGCCGTGCCGGGTTCGAGGTCGGGGAAGGCTCCGATGACCCGTGAGGGATCGACGTGGTGCAGGCCGAAGGACCGCACGCCGGGGGTGTCGATGACCCAGCCCTCCGCGCCCGGCAGCGGCAGGGCGAGCGCAGAGGTGGTGGTGTGCCGGCCGCGTCCGGTGACCGCGTTGACGTCGCCGGTGGCCCGGTGGCGGTCCGGCACCAGGGCGTTGACGAGCGTCGTCTTGCCCACCCCGGAATGGCCGACGAAGGCGGTCGTCCGGCCGGTCAGCCGTTCCCGTACCCGGTCGGCCGCCGCGCCGTCGGCCAGCTCGTCGCGGTTGGTCACCACGAACGGCACGCCCAGCGGCTCGTAGGTCTCCAGCAGGGGCGCGGCGGGCGCCAGGTCGGACTTGGTGAGCACCAGCAGCGGGTCCAGGCCCGCGTCGAACGCGGCGACCAGACAGCGGTCGATCAGCCGCGGCCGCGGCTCGGGGTCGGCGAGGGCCGTGACGATCGCCAGCTGATCGGCGTTGGCGACGACCACCCGCTCGTACGGGTCGTCGTCGTCCGCCGTACGCCGCAGCACGGAGGCGCGCTTCTCGACCCGGACGATGCGGGCCAGGGTGTCCTTGGCCCCCGTCAGATCGCCGACGATGGCGACCCGGTCGCCGACGACGACGCCCTTGCGGCCCAGCTCGCGGGCCTTCATCGCGGTCACGGTGCGGCCCTCGACCAGGCAGGTGAGCCGCCCCCGGTCGACGGTGAGGACCATCCCGGGGACGGCGTCCTCGTGCTTGGGCCGGATGCTGGTGCGCGGCCGGCTGCCCTTGCCGGGGCGGACCCGTACGTCTTCCTCGTCGGTGTGCTTGCCGTAGCGGCGCATCGCGGAACCGGCCTCAGGCCCTCGGGGCCGGGGCGGCCGCCCGTTCCGTTCCGAGCATGCCGGTCCACAGCCCGGGGAAGTCCGGGAGCGTCTTGGCGGTCGTCGCGACGTTCTCCACCTCGACCCCGCCGACCGCCAGGCCGATGATCGCGGCGGCCGTCGCGAGCCGGTGGTCGTCGTAGGTGTGGAAGACCCCGCCGTGCAGCGGCCGCGGCCGGATGCGCAGGCCGTCCGCGGTCTCCGTGACGTCGCCGCCGAGACCGTTGATCTCCTTGGTGAGCGCGGCCAGCCGGTCGGTCTCGTGCAGCCGGAGATGGGCGACGCCGCGCAGCACGGACTCGGAGTCGGCCAGTGCGGCGACGGCCGCGATGCCGGGGGTCAGCTCGCCGACGTCGGAGAGGTCGACGTCGATGCCGTGGACGCGGCCGGAGCCGGTGAAGGTGAGCCCGTCCCGGCCGAGTTCGCAGGACCCGCCCATCTCCGTGAAGATCGCGCGCAGCGCGTCACCCGGCTGGGTGGTGTGCTCGGGCCAGTCGGGGATGGTGACCCGTCCGCCGGTGACGAGGGCCGCCGCCAGGAACGGCTGGGCGTTCGACAGGTCCGGCTCCACGACGAGGTCCCGGCCGAGCAGGGCGCTGGGCGCGACCCGCCAGACGTTCCGCTCGCCGCCGGCCTCGGGGGTGTCCACGGCCGCTCCGGCGGCGCGCAGCATGTCGACCGTCATCCGGATGTGCGGCAGCGACGGCAGGGCGGCGCCCGTGTGCCGCAGCTCGACGCCCTGGTTGAAGCGCGGCGCGGACAACAGCAGCGCGCTGACGAACTGCGAGGAGGACGAGGCGTCGATCTCGACCGGGCCGCCGTCCAGGGCGCCGCCGCCGTGGACGGTCAGCGGGAGCGCGCCGCGCCCGTCGTCCTCGATGCGGGCGCCCAGCGCGCGCAGGCCGTTGATCACGCCGTGCAGCGGGCGCTCGTACGAACGCGGGTCGCCGTCGAAGCGGACCGGGCCGTTCGCCAGGGCCGCGACCGGTGGCAGGAAGCGCATCACGGTGCCGGCGTTGCCGACGTCGACGGTCGCGGGACCGTGCAGGCCGGCCGGGATGATCCGCCAGGCCTCGCCGCCGCCGGGGGCGTCACCGGAGTCGGAGGACACCGTCTCCTCGATGCGGACGCCCATGGCCCGCAGCGCCTCGGCCATGAGGAGGGTGTCGCGGGAGCGCAGCGGACGGCGCAGCCAGCCGGGTTCCGCGGCGAGCGCGGCGAGCACGAGGCCGCGGTTCGTGACCGACTTCGAGCCCGGCACGGTGACGGTCGCGTCGACGGGGCCGGACGCGGCCGGGGCGGGCCAGTGGGCGGGGTGGACGGGAGTACCGGTCATAAGGCTCACCTTAATGGCTCCCGGCAGGCCGGATTCCTCATCGAAAGTGGCGAAACGCGGAGGAAACGTGTCAGCGCTGTCGAGGCGTTCTGCCTCACCGCGCGAGCGGCACGGGCTCGCCGCAGCCGGTGAGGGGCAGAGCGGGTGCGGGCGGGCACCGGCGGGGCGTCTGCGGGGCGTCGGCGGACACGGGGCCGGGGCCGGCGGAAGTGTCGGCCGACGCCGGCGGATGCGGGGCTGACGCCTGCGGACGGGAGCGGGCCTCTGCGTCTCTGCGGACCCCTCGGACCTCCACGGACCCATACGGCCCCCTGCGGACGTCAGAGGTCCAGCAGCCAGCGCCCGCCACCGGTCAGCGAGCAGAGCGTGACGGCGTGGAAGAGGAAGAGCCACAGCCCGGCCGGCACATGGGTCAGCCGGGAGAGCTGGTCCGCGTCGGAGTCCGGGGCCCGGCCGCCGCGCCGCTTGCCCTGCAGTTCGAACACCGGGCGGACGCCGCCGAGCAGCAGGAACCACACCACACCGTATGCGAAGGCCGCCTGCACCTCGGGCCCGGTCAGCCAGGAGACCAGGAAGAAGAGCGCCCCGGTGACGACGACGGTGACCGCGCCGTACGCGTTGCGGATCATCACCAGCATCGCGGCCAGCAGCGCGATCGACCCCCACAGCAGCAGGGTGATGTGCCCAGCGGAGAGCAGCCAGGCACCGCCGAGGCCGAGCAGGGAGGGCGCGGTGTAGCCCGCGGCGGCGGTGAGGATCATGCCGACGCCGGTGGGCTTGCCGCGGGAGACGGTCAGTCCGGAGGTGTCGGAGTGCAGCCGGATGCCGTCCAGCCGGCGGCCGGTGAGGAGGGCCACGAGTCCGTGGCCGCCCTCGTGCGCGATGGTCACGGCGTTCCGGCTGAGCCGCCACACGCCCCGCGGCAGGACGACGGCCAGCGCGACGGCGGCGGTTGCGGCGACCAGCCAGACGGAGGGGTCCGGCTGGACACCGGTGACGCGCTCCCACAGGTCTCCGGGGCTGGTTATGTCCATGGGGGGCAGGGCTCCTTGCGGCGTTGTCGGCGGGTCGTGGCAGTCTTGCAGCTATGTGCGGTCGATACGCAGCCAGCCGGAATCCGGCAGACCTGGTGGGCCTCTTCGACGTGGCCAAGTGGGACCCCACGGAGGCGCTCGCCCCGGACTGGAATGTCGCTCCCACGAAAAACGTCTACGCGGTTCTTGAACGGCCCGACAAGGAGTCCGGTTCCCCGGATCCGGTGCGCCAGCTGCGTGCGCTGCGCTGGGGGCTGGTGCCCTCGTGGTCGAAGACCCCGGAGGGCGGCGCGAAGATGATCAACGCCCGTGCGGAGACCGTCCACGAGAAGCCTTCTTACCGCCGGGCCTTCACCTCCCGGCGCTGTCTGATTCCCGCCGACGGCTATTACGAGTGGGTGACCGGCTCCGCCGAGCGGCAGCTGGAGGAGAAGAAGGGGAAGAAGCGGCCCCGCAAGCAGCCGTATTTCGTGACCCCGGCCGACGGTTCCGTGATGGCGATGGCCGGGCTCTTCGAGTTCTGGCGGGACAGGACGCTGCCGGACGAGCACCCGCAGGCATGGTGGGTGACCTGCTCGGTGATAACGACCGAGGCGGAGACGGAGCCGCTGGCGAACGCGGGCGGCGAGGGCCCGCGGGCGCTCGCGGACATCCACCCCCGGATGCCGCTCGCGCTGCCCCGGGACCGCTGGGACGCCTGGCTCGATCCGCGTGCCACCGATCCGGACGAGCTGCGTCAGCTCCTCGCGCCGCCCCCGGCGGGCACCATGCGCGCCTATCCGGTCTCCACGGAGGTCAGCAACGTCCGCAACAACGGCCCCGAACTGCTGAAGGAGCTGGAGGCCCCGGAGGAGAGCACCCTCTTCTGACTTCGGTCCTCTGGCCCTCCGGTCCTCTGGCCCTCCGGTCCTCTGGCCCTCCGGGACTCCAGACCTCTGACTCCTGGCCCCGGGACCCCGGTGCCCGGACCTCTGGCTACTGAGGTCCGACCGCCCGCCCGAGCAGCTTCTCCCGGCGCCGCCCCGGCCGCCCCGGCAGTGCCGGTACCTGCTCCGCCGTGCCGGCACCCGTCCGCGGTCCGGCTCCCGCCGGCCATCCCGGGTCCCGGCTCCCGGTGCCGGGTCCCCGGCCCCCGCCCCGGCGGCCCGGCGAGCCGGGGCCGTCCGGAAACGGGAAACGGCCGAGCGCCCGCAGCCGGGTGCCCGCGGCCGGGTGCCCCGCCGTCGGGGCGGCCGCGGACGGCCGGGGCGTGCCCGCGGACGGCCGGAGCCGTCCGCGAACGGCCGTGGGTGTCGGGAAACCGCCGTGCTCGGGCCGGCGGGCAGGATGGGCCCCATGAGCGACACCGAGACCCTCAGCACGCCCGCGGGCGAGGCCCGCGTCACCTGGCACCGCGCACCGCGTCCCCGGCTGGTCCTCGCTCTGGGCCACGGCGCGGGCGGCGGCATCGAGGCCCGGGACCTCCGGGCGCTGGCCGCCGAGCTGCCCGGACACGGGTTCACCGTCGCGCTGGTGGAACAGCCCTGGCGGGTGGCCGGCCGGAAACTGGCCCCGGCGCCGAAGACCCTCGACAGTGCCTGGACCGCGCTCCGGCCCGCGCTGCGGAAGCCCGGGCTGCCCCTCGTCGCGGGCGGCAGGAGCGCCGGGGCGCGCGTCGCCTGCCGTACGGCGCGCGAGCTGGAGGCGGACGCCGTGCTGGCCCTGGCCTTCCCGCTGCACCCGCCGGGCAAGCCGGAGAAGTCCCGCGCGGGGGAGCTGACCGGGGCGGGAGTGCCGGTGCTGGTGGTGCAGGGCGGGCGTGACCCGTTCGGCCGCCCGGAGGAGTTTCCGCCCGGCACCGACCTGGCCGAGGTGCCGTACGCCGACCACGGTTTCGCGGTGCCCAAGCGGGCCGGTGTCACCCAGCAGGAGGCGCTCGACGTGCTCACCGGAGCGGTCTCCGGGCGGCTGCCGGGGCTGCTCGGCTGACTCCCCGCCCCGCCCCGCGCCGCCTTGTCCCGGCCCGCCAGGCCAGCCT
>NZ_WHPN01000270.1 GCF_009735685.1 Streptomyces lycii
GGCCCGGCGCCGTGCGACCCGGCCCGGCCCCGTACCGTAGGGGTGTGTACCGGTTTCTGCTGACTCCCCGATGGTGGGGGATCAACGTCTTCGCCGCGCTCGCCATCCCCTTCTGCCTCTTCATGGGCAGCTGGCAGCTCGGCCGTTTCGAGGAACGCGTCGACTCGCACGAGGAACAGCAGCGAACCGCCGTCGCCGAGGCCCGGAAGGCCGCCGAGCCGCTGACCGAGCTGCTGCCCGTCACCAAGGAGACGTCCGGCAGGCTCGCCACCGCCACCGGCCGCTACGACACCCAGCTGCTCGTCCCGGACCGCCGGCTCGACGACCGGAACGGCTTCTACGTCCTCACCCTGCTGCGCACCGGCGACGGCCCCGCGCTGCCCGTCGTACGGGGCTGGCTCCCCGGCGACGCCCGCACCGCGGACGCGCCCGCACCGCCGACCGGTGAGGTCACCGTCACCGGGGCCCTCCAGGCGCCGGAGAACCAGGGCACCCCCGGTGCCCGACCGGGCGGCGGGCTGCCGGAGGGCCAGGTCGGCATGATCAGCGCGGCCTCGCTGGTCAACATCGTGCCGTACGACGTGCACAGCGCCTGGGTCACGCTCAGCGACGGGGACGCGGGGCTGCGGTCGGTGCCTCCGGCGGCGGCCGAGGGCAGCGGGCTGGACCTCAAGGCCTTCCAGAACCTCGGCTACACCGCGGAGTGGTTCGTCTTCGCGGGCTTCGTGCTCTTCATGTGGTTCCGGCTGTTCCGCGGCGAGACGGAAGCCGCCCGCGACCGGGCCCTCGGCCTGTTGCCGGAGGACGGGCCGGGCGGGGAGCCCGCGCCTGCGCCCGTGCCCGGTCCGGGCAAGCCCGGAGCACCGGACACGGTGCGCGGCGGCCCCCGGCCCGGCCCGGGACCCGGGCTCGGTGCGGAACCTGCCTCGGAGGAGGGCGCAGGGCCAGCCGCCGAGCGGGTCGCCGGGCCAGGCGTCGAGCGGGACGCCGAGTCCGGCGTGGAGCCGCACGCGGAGGCCGGGGCAAAGCGGGTTGCAGGAGCAGCCCGCGAGCGGGTCGCCGGGGCCGGCGAGGAGACGTAGCCGAACACCGTACGGAGCCGCGGGAGCCCGCTGTGCCGACTGCCAGGCCGAGCCCGCCGTGCCGACGGGCCCATTAGGCCGCGGGAGCCCGCCAGGTGGGCGGAGTCCACGGGGCCGACGGAGCCTGCCAGGTCGGCGGAGGCCACCGTGCCGACTGCCAGACCGAGCCCGCCGTGCCGACGGGCCCGCTAGGCCGTGGGAGCCCACGGGGCTGACGAAGCCTGCCAGGTCGGCGGATCCCACCAAGCCGACGGAACCCACAGGGCCCAGTAGTGAGCCCGGTGCGGAGCCCGCCGCCTGCTCGGCTCCGCCGCCGCCAGCGGCACCGTCCAACGTGGGGACACCCGCAACGCAGGACCCCGTCGAGGACAGCGGTTCCCCGCTCCCCTTGCGGGCTCAGCCGGAGGCCGCCGGCAGATACCGCTGGGCGAAGTCGATCTCCAGCCGCACCTGCTTGATCCGCTCCTCCACCACCAGCGACCCGTGCCCCGCGTCGTACCGGTACACCTCGTGCGGCGCGCCGCGCTCCTCGAGGCGGCGGACGTAGTTCTCCACCTGCCGTATCGGGCAGCGCGGGTCGTTGACCCCGGCCGAGATGTAGACCGGGGCGCGCACCTGGTCCACGTACGTCAGCGGGGAGGACGCAGCGAACCGCTCCGGCACCTCTTCCGGCGTACCGCCGAGCAGCGTGCGGTCCATGGCCTTCAGCGCCTCCATCTCGTCGTGATACGCCGTGACGTAGTCCGCGACCGGCACCGCGGCGAGGCCCAGCGCCCACGCCTCCGGCTGGGTGCCGAGGCCGAGCAGGGTCAGATAGCCGCCCCACGAACCGCCGGACAGCACCAGCCGCGCGGGATCGGCGAGCCCGGAGGAGACCGCCCACTCCCGGACCGCCGCGATGTCCTCCAGCTCGATCAGACCGACCCGGTGCTTGAGCGCGTCGGTCCACTCCCGGCCGTACCCCGTGGAACCGCGGTAGTTGACCCGGACGACGGCGAAGCCGTGGTCCACCCACGCCGCCGTGCCCGAGGCGAACGAGTCGCTGTCGTGCCACGTCGGGCCGCCGTGTATGTCGAACACCGTCGGGAACGGACCGTCACCCTCGGGCCGCTGTACCAGGGCGTGCACCCGTCCGCCGGGGCCGTCCACCCAGGCGTCGGTGACCGGCACCGAACCGGGTGCCTTCATCCCCGGCGGATCGAGAACGACCTTCCCGGTCGTCGACCGGACCTCCGGCGGCCGGGCGGCCGAGGACCACAGGAACTCCACCGAGCCGTCGGGCCGAGCCGTCGCGCCCGAGACCGTCCCGGCCGGGGTGTCGATCCGGGTCAGCCCGCCGGAGGCGATGTCGTACCGCCAGAGTTCGCTGCGCGCCTGGTGGCTGTGGTCGATCAGCAGGGCGGAACCGTCCGGATACCAGTCCGCGCCGATGTCGCCCGGCAGGTCGAGGGCCAGCGCCGTCTCCTCGCCCGTGACCGGATTCCAGATCATCGGCTCCCAGCGGCCGCGCCGCTGGTGCCCCACCAGCAGCCGCGGGTCCCCGGCGACGGGCGCGAACCCCATCACGGCCAGCCCCAGCTCCTCGGTGCCGCCCTTGGTGTCGTCCAGCTCGGCGACGGTGTCGCCGTCGAGCGTGACGACGCGGATGGAGGAGTGCATCGCGTCGCCGTGCTCGGTGTGCTCGACGGCGATCAGGGAGCTGTCGTACGACAGGTCGCCCACACCCGCGGACTCCGGGTGCCGGTAGATCTCGACGGGCGTGCCGCCGGGCCGCAGCACATGGATCGACGAGCCGCCGGGCTCCGCGGCACCCCGTCCCTCTTCCCGCACGCCGGAGCCGTTGCCGTCACCGGCCGCCCGGGAGCCGGCTCCGTCCGCCGGGTCCGTAGCGGCTCCGTCTCCCGGGCCCGTACCGGAGTCGTCCCCCCGGCCCGTACCGGAGCCGCTTCCCAGTCCCGTACCCGAGCCGAGGCCCGAGTCCGCGCCGGACTCGCCGGCCGGTCCTGCCGGTCCTGCCCCTTCTGCCGCGCCCGCCGGGCCGTCCCCGTCGGACGGTGGCTCCTCGTCGATCGACCGGCCGACCACCGCCGTGCCGTCCCGGCCCAGCGCCAGCCCCGCCGGATACGAGGGCGCGAGCCCCGGCACGGCCGGCTCGTCCTCCCCGCCGCCGAAGGGCTGCCGCTTCCAGATCCCGAACTCGTCCCCGTCGGTGTCGGAGAACCACCAGATCCACTCGCCGTCCGGGCTCAGGACACCGTCCGTCGTGCCGTTCGGCCGGTCCGTGGCCCGGCGCTGCTCACCGGTCGAGCGGTCCCAGGCGTACAACTCGAAGGTGCCCGTGGCGTTCGAGACGAAGAGCGACCGGTCGGGGGCGTCCTCCGCCCAGTCGGGCAGCCCCACCCGCGGTGCCCTGAAGCGCTTCTCCCAGTCGGGCATGGTCTCGGCGCCGGGCCCGCCGGACCCCTCGGGGGAGGGGCGGTCGGGCCCGGATGCGGTGGTGTCGTGGTCAGCCATGGCCCCATTCTGCGTGAGACGTACGACATGCCGCTGGTGCGGCCCCCAACCTGTGGATAACGTGCCGGACATGCCTCACAGTCCCATCGCCTCCGACGAGTGGTCCGACCCGGACGCCTTCGACGAGCAGGATCTCGACGCCTTCGACGGCCACGGCCTGGACGCGTTCCGCTACGGGCAGGACACGATCCGGGAGATCGAGGTCGCGGAAGTCGGGGACGTCACCGACCGGTCCCTGCTGCACCTTCGCTGCCGCAGCGGACTGGACACCCTTTCCTGGGCGCGGCACGGCGCCTCGTACGTCGTCGGCATCGACAGTTCGGAGCCCGCCGTCGAGGCGGCCCGCGAACTGGCCGCCGACCTCGGCCTCGGCCCGGACCGTGCCGCTTTCGTCGCGGCCGGGCTGTACGACGCGGCGGTGGTCGCGCCCGACACCGAGTACGACATCGTGCACACCGGTGCCGGAACCCTGTCCCGCCTTCCCGACCTGCGGCGCTGGGCGGAGACCGCCGCGTCGCTGGTGGCCCCCGGCGGCTTTCTGCACCTGGCGGAGTTCCATCCGCTGACGGGTTTCCTGGACGACGAGACGGGGGAACGGGTGATACGCGACTACGTGAGCCGGGACCCGTTCGACGAAAGCCCGTACGAGGACCCGGACTTCGACGTGCCGCCGACGCGCCACCCGATAGGCGAGGTCGTCACGGCGGTCGCGGACGCGGGACTGCACGTCGACTTCCTGCACGAGCACGACATCTCGCTGTTCCAGCGCTTCGGCTCCCTGGAACCGCGGGGCACCGGCCCGCGCCGCCCGTCGAACGGCGGGCCGGGGATCCCGCTGCTGTACTCGCTGGGAGCCACCAAGCTCTGAGGCCCGGCGGGCGCCACGGCCCGGCACTCGGCTGCCCAGGACGGATCGACCGTGACCGATTTAGTCTGGTTGATGAGGTTTCCGAGAGGGCCCTTACGGCTGGACGGGTCCTTACGGCCGCGATGGGCCTCACGGCGGAGGGCGGCAGCATGGGCAGCGACGACACGGGATCCGCGACGGAACCGTACGAGAACGGGCCCGGGAGCGGGCGGAGCGGGAACGGGCCCGGGAGCGGGGCCGGGACCGGGCCGGAGCAGGCGAAGCCGTACGAGCGGGGGCGGGAGGCGGCGGATCCGTACGGGGACGGGCCGGGGGCCCCGGAGTGGCCGTACGAGGGCGGCGCCACCGCGAGTACCGGCGGCCGGCCGGGCCGGGTGGAACGGGGCCGGGAGCGGTCCGCGGACGATCAGCCGGAAGAGCCGCGGGGCGAGCAGCCGGGTTCCTTGGTCGGACGGCCGCTGGGGGACTCGGACGTCTACCTCGACGTCCCGGTGGTGAAGGTCGACGAGATCGACCTGGAGGTGGAGAACCTCCGCGCCCGGGTGTCGCTCCAGGCGGAGGTGCTGGACCTGCTGCGGCTCAACGTCGGCGCGGACGTGGACCTCGGCCGGGTCAAGCTGGACATCAAGGGTGTGGAGGCGCAGGCGCTGCTGAAGGTCCGCCTGGACAACGTGGCGGCGATCATCGACCGGGTGCTGAGGACGATCGACCGCAACCCGCAGATCCTGGAGCAGATCACGCGAGGGGTCGGTTCGGCGGTGCGGGACGTGGGTACGGGCGCGCGAACGGCGGTCGGCGAACTCGGCGAGGGCGCGGGCGGAGCCGTACGGGAGGTCGGCCGGGGCGCCGGGGGTGCGGTACGGGACGTGGGCCGCGGTGCAGGGGACGCCGTCGAGGACGTGGGCGGCGCGGTGAACGAGGTCGGCCGGGGCACCGGGGGCGCGGTGAACGAGGTCGGCCGGGGCGCGGGCGGAGGGGTGGCGGACGTCGCCCGAGGTGCCGGCGGTGCGGTGAACGAGGTGGGCCGGGAAGCCGGCGGGGCTGTGAGCGAAGCGGGTCGGGGCGTCGGTGGGCCGGTGGGTGATGCCGGCCCTGGCGCCGGGGTGGCGGGTGATGTCGGCCGGGGCGCCGGGGTGGCGGGTGATGCCGGCCGGGGCGCCGGGAGCGCGGTGGACCGGGAGGGTGGCCGAGGCGGCGGGGTCGTGGGCGGAGCCGGCCGAGTCACCCGGGGCGCCGCGAACGGGCTGGGCCGTGACGCGGGTGGTGTTGTGGGCGGTGTTGTGGGCGGGACGGCGCGGAGTACGGCCGGAACCGCGGCCGCGGCCGGGTCCGAGGCCGCCGGAGGAGAAGGGGCCGGAGGAGAAGGGACCGGTGCGGCCCGTTCACCCGGCGGGAACGGTGGGAACAGCGAAAACGGTCGGGACAACGGAAGCGGTGGAAGCAGCGGGAACAGCGGGAACAGGGGAAGCAGCGGGAACAGCGGATACGGCGAATATGCCGGGACCGGCGGCACCCGGCGCACTCTGCGCGGCACGGCGGCCTCGGCGGCCGGCGGCCTCGGCAACGCGGCCAGGAGCGTGGCTCGCCGGGCGGGCGAAGCCCTGATCCGGCACGGCACGCCGACGAACGACCGGAACGAACCCGAGCGCCCGCCGTGAAGGCGCGACCGGCCGGACGCTCTACCGCACCCCGCCGACGCGCCCACGCCGGACGAGGCACGCACCACGGCGCCCACAGCACCCACGGGATCTACGGCGCCCACAGCACCCACGGGGTCTACGGCGCCCACAGCACCCACGGGGTCTACGGCGCCCACAGCACCCACGGGGTCTACGGCGCCCACGGTGCCTACGGGCCCCACCGTGCTCGGCGGGCCCACCGTGGCCCCGGAGACGGCGGACATCGTCCTCGCCGCCGAGGTGACGGCCCGCGAACTCCGCTTCCACGAGCCCCCGGACGTCGCGGTCCGCTTCACGGGCAGGCCCGGCCAGGCGTCCGTATCGGACAGCGCGCGCCGCAACCTGCCGGACCGGGTGACGGAGGCGGGCGACCATCGCGACGTACACGTGGACTACCTCCTGGCCGCCCGGCTCGTCGCGGAGGAGCCCGAGAAGCGACCCGGCCGGGCGGAGCCGGAACACCGGGAGTCTCCTGGCGCGTAGGCGGCGACGGGCCGCCGGGCGCCGATCCGCTTACCGCCTTCGAGGCCCGCTCGCCGCGCGTCCGCCGCTGTGGCCCGGACGGCGTCCCCGTCCTCCCCCTCCGAGACGGAGTAACGCGGACCGAAACGCAGTTGGAAAGCAGGTGAGGCACCTACCGATTTCGGTAGGTGCCTCACCTGCTGTTTCTCCAGTCGGGGTGGCGGGATTTGAACCCACGACCTCTTCGTCCCGAATGAGGTTCGGTTGCTGATCTTGCCTGCGGTGATGGCGTTTTCGCAGGTCAGAAGCGTGCTCTCGATTGGGCTCACCGGGTGTGACGGGGGCTCGGGGAGCAGGTCGGCTCCCAGATGGCTCCCAGAGCACGGTGTACTTCCCTGCGTTGCGCTAGCCGCGTGCCACCGACCCGCGACCGCAGCATTACGAGACCGTGAGCGTTCGTGTTACGTGGTGCCTGGTCGTGCTGCCCAGTGACGTTCTGCCTGATCAGAGCATGTGCGGCTGCTTGATCTGTGCTACCTCGTATTACGTCGTCCAAAGGCGTCCGGCCACCGGCTGGCCACCGAGACAGGTGCCGCAGGTAGCAGGGAAGCGGATCATCCGAGTTGTCGGCCTCCCACAGACCCTCCTGTCGGCGTCGCCGAGACAGCATCGTCATCGTGCCAGGGTGCCGATCTCGCAAGGAAAACATCACGCTTCAAGCGGGTCGTCGGTGTCATCCTGTGCTGGTGGTGGACGTAACCCTTCCCGACCAACTGGGCACAGTTGAACGAGAATCCTGCGCTGCTGCGCGAGCAGTCATCCGAAAACTGAATCTCTCCGCGCCGCGTGAGCCGAGCACGGGACAGCAGGAAGTCGCCTTTATACCGGTGACCCGCGCGCAATGGAAAACAGTGCTGAGGGAAGCCGACCTGTCCGGGCTTCAGCGGGAGACCGACGAGAAGGTTACGGAGATCCTGCGCCTGCGGACCGCTTCTGGCCGAACCGTCGGGAAGCAGCTTCCGGAGTTGCTGCGGAGTCTCCACGCGCCGGTTGTTGCCTTGGGCGCTGTCGCAGAAGAGGTGTCCCGGTTCAGTCCGTCCCGTACGAGCGCGGCAGAGCGACGGTTGGCGACTGACCTGGCGCGAGCGAATCGGAGCGAGGCTCAAGCGCTGTTCGCCTGCCTGGAACAGGGATGGGCGGAGTCTGCTTGGTCTGCAGTACGGCGGTATGCTCTCGCGGCCCAGGCGGCCGGGCGAACTCTGGAAGCTGCCGCCAAGACTGATCACGCCGGCCTTCCTTACGAGGACGTCTACCAGCGAACGCTTGGGGTGTCGGCCGAGCAAGTGGGTCCCGGGTCGGGTGTGGCGTCGCGGGCCCGCCTCTTGGCCGCTTGGTCGGCAGCCCCGCAGATGCTCGATCATCGGCTGCGCCGGAGCATGAGACATCTGATCGATGACTCGCTGCCCCTAACGGTGATACTTCTCCATCACCTTGCCGTCCTAGCGATCTCCGATCGCCCCTTGGTAACGCACCGTGCTGCCCTCCTGGGACGTGACCTGGTGACGTCCCATCTGAAGTCCGATCCGGAACTGGCATGTTCAGTGCTGGCACGACACGTCGCTCGAGAACCGGAGATGGTGTCCGCCCATCGAGGACAGATCTCCTACCTCGACGCTTACTACGAGGAGGAATACCAGGAAGAAAAGGCGCGGGCGGTCATGGACCTGCACCGGGCCGTGCTGGAAGCAGACGTCAGGCGCACGGCTGTTGTGGTACTGGAACTGCTGGGAAGGACGGTTCCGCAGGGGGCCCCGCTCGCCACCGTCCGGGATCTGCTGGCCGCTCAAGACGGTCAGCCGCTGTGCAAGTTGCTTGCCTCGACGATCCGCTCTGAGTGGCGCAACGCGAACGCCCACGAGGACTTCCGCTGGGACCCTGTCAACGGCACACTCCTCTTGGGCGGACGGCCAGCCGATCTCGACGAGGTACTGGACGCAGCGCTCCGCGCTCGCGCCATTTGCCGCGGGCTCGAGCACGGAGTCGCAGTGGCCTACGCACAGAACGCATCGCTGGTCATCCGGGGCGCGGAGGACTCGAACTACGTCGGCCGGGACCTCTCCATACTCCAGGCAGCTGGAGAAGCCAGATTCCCGGTGCTGGACATCCGGCGCCATGGCAGTCTCGTGCGGCTGGACGTGCCCACGTCTCCGTTGAGAGCCTGAGAGAGGCGTTTCGTGCGATCCTCAGGGCCGCCATCGCGGACCCCAGCGTCGAGTGCTGGGAACTACGTCAGGCCTCTCCTGACCGACCTCTGCTGCACGTGGACCGTACGGGAACATGTGCCGGGCTCCAGGTCGCGGAGCCCCTATGGGACACTGCCGACCCCCTGCCTTTCGCCGCTCTCCCCCTGCTGGCAAATGCCATGACCAATGCGGGAGAACCCGCCGAGACAACAGCGTCAACGGTTCTCTGCCTGGCAGCTGCCCACGTCCTCGGTGAACGAGACCGCTTGTCGCCTGCCCTTGCACACGGGGATTCAGCCGCCAAGGACGAGTTGATCAGCACCACGAAGCTGATCAGCGGCGGCGCCAAGGCGGCAGCGCACCTGATGGAGGGGGCAGCCCACCGCAAGTTGCTGGCCTTCGCTGAAGTTCTTGCCGGAGAGTGCCACCGCTTGAAGAGCGCTCCCCCCTTCGCACTTGTTCACGAGTTTGTGCCGGCGTATCGGGCCCTGCGGAGGCATGGGCCAGCTCGCCTCCCATGGATCACAGGACTCCACGAGTCTGCCGTCTGAGATCCCCGACACGGTCAAGCTCAGATCACGCTTCAGAATCCAGCGCGCGGGCGAGATGGCCGACAGCTGATCACCCGGGCCGAGGATCAGGACTGCTTGGCGCCCTTCGTCGTGGTACGAGGGTTCGGAACCCGAGTTCTGGTCCGCGGCCTACCCCTTTCCGTCCAGCCCCAGGGACTGCTTGATGTTCTCGTAGTCGACGACGGGCGTGCCGATCCTGGCCACCGTGTGCCCGTGCGAGGTCAGCATGGCCTCGGCGAACGGGCTGTCCAGCGTGGCGACGCGGGTCCACGAGCGGACCTCTGCCAACGGGATAGACCGCACGATCTCGAAGTCGACCAGGAGGTCCGGGATGTCGAGGTACTTGGGCAGAATCCGGTAACGGGCGTTGTTGTCGCGGAACATCTCCAGAGCCGCGTTCCGCTCCCGGCTCCCCTTGACGGGGGATCCGGCCTCGATCCAACGAGCAATCAAGGGCGCTTCGCTCAACGGAACCGCCTTGGCGAGACGCACGTACTCGGCCTTGGCCGTGCGGTTGCCGCCGATGGGCAGGTCCTCGTAGAGGTCGCACGCAGGGGTGAGGACGAGCCACCAGCCGTCCTGGGGGTCCCGCAGAACGTCTGCCGCGGTCACGTGCTTCGTGACCGGCGGCATCAGGTACATCCGGGCGGTCGACGCGTGTCCCATCACACGGTCCTCGGAGGAACCGAGCGCGGCTCCGAGGGCCTCGACCGCGTTCTCCTTCAGCCAGGCCGCCAAGCGGTGCACGAGGACGGGGGCGATCTGGCTACGGTCGACAGCCCCGAGCCGGTCCCAGTTCGGGGCGATCTCGTCCCGCAGGAATCCGCGCACGTGCTCGTCCACGAGGGCGGTGATGCGCCGGGTGAGGACCGGGACACCGGACTCAAGGCCGTCCCGTATCGCGGTGACGGCGTCGTCCAGTCGGTTCTTCGGGACCACCTGGATGAGCGGTGGCTGCGCCAGGTCGCTCACCTGCTCCGCTAGGCCAGTGCAGAAGACGACCGGCACCCAGCGGGTCTTGGCTATCCGGTCGTACAGTTCCCGGCCTTGGAGGTTGGGGTGCGCGGTGGAACCACTTCGTGTCGCGTCCCTGACATCTAAAACAACCAGATCGAACGCCTGGGTCTCCAGCAGGCGTTCAGCTTCGTCGAAATCGTTCTCGACGTGGATGTCGAGCGTTCCGAGGTCCGAGAGCTCCTCCACGAGCATCTCGGACAGCTCCTCCGCGATGTCCACCTCGTCCTCGACGATCAAGACCCGGTACACCGCGCCCCCCTCCGTCACCCAACTCTCCTTCTCAGTCTTGCCCTGAACGTGGCTCCGGCGAGGGGCCCTGGCGTTACCAGGGACAGATCGCCGTCGTAGAAGTCCTTCACGACGCTGCCAGCGATGCTGAGACCCAGCCCGATGCCGTCCTCCTTGTCGCTGAAGTACGTATCGAAGATCATCTCTTGGATCTCCTCGCGTACTCCGGGGCCGCTGTCGCTCACGTCGATGTCGACCTCGTCCTCGGGCGTCCGCCTCGTCTCGATGAGGATGGCGCGCTCCTTCCCCTTGGGCAGGGTGGAGAGCCAGTAGATCGAGTTCCCTACGAGGTTGTGGACCACCTGGGAGATGTCACCGGGGTCAGCCGTCACTGTCACGTCCTCGCCGCTGACGGTGACGGTGATGCCGTGCTTCTCCAGCGTGCCCTCGTGGACGGCGACGGCCTCGTCGATCGCGGCTTGAAGGGACAGGGCGCGGGGGCGGCCTCGTCGTCGGCCGCTCAGCGGCTCTACGCGGGTGAAGAGCCGGTCCAGAGCCTGTTCCTGCGCGGTGAGGTCGACGTGCATCTTCGTGAGAGCGGAGGCGAGCTGTTCGTCCTCGTCGCGCTTGCGGCCCGCCAGCTTGTTCAGCCGGCGGAGGACGTAGGCGATCCGCGTCAGTGCCGTTCGACCGTCGTGCAGTACGACGTCGACCAGTGCCCCCAGAGTCGCGAGGCGTGAGAACTGCGAGAGGACCTCTTGGACCTTCTCGACGCTCTCGTCGATCTTTTCCTGAGCCTCCTCCAGTGCGCGGCTCAACTCGGTGTCGTCCGGGTACTTCGCGTTGAGAACGTCCCGGACGGGCGAGAGGGTGAAGTTCTGGAACAGGCCGTGGCGGTCGCTTCCAGCACCGGAGGGGTTGTCCACGGTGATCGGACCCGACTCGCGGCCCTCGCCCTTCGGACGGCGCAGCCCGTAGCGCCAGGTCTCGAGTCGGCTCACGGCCTGGGTCAGGACACCCTTCAGGTCCTCGTACTCGGAAGAGTCGATGAGCCCTTCCCGGTGCGACCGGTCCCTAAGCCCGGGGTTACCGTCCGCCGATATGTACACGAAGCCCGCGACCTGGTTGTTGGAGAACCGCATGGTGGGGTTGTTCACGCGGCGGAGGTCGAAGCCCAGCCAGTCGAAGTCGACCTCACCGAAGGGCTGCACCCGGAAGCCGTCCCGGTAGAGGGCGACACCGCTGTTGTCCTTGATCAGCTTACGGACCTCGGTGATGTTGCGGGCCCCGAGGTCGATGTTGAGCATCTCCTTGAGGGAGGCCGAGTCGAGGTCCCAGGTACGGAGGTCGAGCTTCAGGGAACCGCACTTGGGTGCCTTCCCGTGCGACGGGAAGAGGTACTGGTTCAGGGTCTCCGACTGCCCGGACGTGAGGTTGGTCATGGTCAGGTCGGCGAGACCGTTTTCGTCGATGGTCCCAATGAGGCGGTAGTGCGGATGCGCCAGAGCTTCGCTGGCCCCGACGAAACCGGTGTGGTGGTCCAACGGCCCAGCCGGAAGCGAGAGGTAGATCGCGAACTCCGGCTGGTCGGGTACGTCCAGCTCCGCAGGAGGAGGAGGGGGAAGGAGTCGGGACAGGGACCGCTTCAGGCTCTCCACCGACTCGGCCCCCCAGTCCTGCCGAAGCCCTTCGAGCCGGACGAGGGTGCCGTGAGAGCCCGTCCAGGCGGACTGCTTCTCGCTTGCGCGGAAAGCACTTGTCACCTCGTCGAAGAGGCGTCGCGCTTGGCCGTTGTCTGCGAACACCTCGGGAGCGCCCACGTTCCACTGGACCGGTACCTGGTCGAGGTAGGCGTTCTCGGCGGCGAAGTCGCTCCAGTCGAGCCGGATGTTCACCTCGCGGCCGCCGGCCTTGCGGCTCTTGATCGCGGTCACGGCGCCGAGGCGGGCTGCGGAGAAGCGCCCAATTCCCTTTGCGCCAAGAACCCTTCGCCCGAACTGCTCGCTGCGCGGGGCACGGTGCCGGAACGGTGTGGCAATTTCCATCCAGGTGTCCCGGACGGTCTCGGGGGACATACCGTGTCCGTCGTCCCACACCTCGATGGAACCGTAGCCCTCCTCCAACGGCCCGTTGAACCTGATCACAACCAGGCTCGCATCGGCGTCGTAGGCGTTCTTGACCAGCTCGGTGAGCGCCACACGCTCGTTGCTGATCAGTTCCTCACCGAGTGTGCTCATCAGGCGCGCCCGGGGACGTAGGAACGTCTGTGTGTTCTCGGAGTCCACGCTCGCCCCTCTGACCGCTTCGCACCCGCACCCCCGCCCGAGGAGTACCAGCTGCGATCTTAACGGCGGGGAGGTCTCTGGAAACGCTGCTCAGGAGATTTGGGCAGCACGCGTGCCGGGACGGGGGTTCACGGTGGTTGCGGCACCCGACGCCCGACGAACGGGGCACAGCCCTGTGATCGAACGTGTCTTCTAGTCCGGGGGTTCGTTGAGACAGGTGACGTTCGTGGACGTATCGCAACCGGAACAGGGTGGTCCCGAGGAGTAGCCCAGGGGGTGTCCTCTAACATGGGGTGGCTCAAGAGTAGAACACTGCATCAAGTTACCAATGGGTACGGTGAGTGGACAGCGGTGTTCACCAGGCAGGTCACCCGCGTGACAGACGAGGCTTTACGGCGGCGTGGACCGGCCGGAAGCCTTGCCTTCGCAGCGTCGTGCGTGATCTCCTGGAGGTCGTTCAGGTCGTCAGGTACGGAGGAGTGGGTCGTGGCGAAGGAGAAGGGGGCAAAAAACACGTATGGCGTGCCCCTGGAGCGGAGCGACTACCTCAAACTGGACAAGCACAGGCACCACTGTGAGCCGGACGACTTCAGGAAATGGGTCCAGTCCGGCTACGGAAAGGGCAAACACCTAGCTGTCGACCTCTTCTCGGGCGCCGGCGGGCTGAGCCTGGGCCTTGAACGGGCTGGATGGACCACCGCTGCGGCCGTGGACTTCGACGAGCGGGCTCGCGAGACGCATGCAGCGAACTTTCCGGGAATGAGCCTTTGCGTCGACCTCGGCGATGACGACCAGCGAGGCGAATTCGTCCAGCGAATCCTGGACTCCGGAGCCGATATCGACATCGTGGCGGGAGGCCCTCCCTGCCAGCCGTTCAGTCGTGCCGGACGCAGCAAGATCCGGCACTTGGTCGAGTACCACAACCGCGACCCGCACGATCTCCGCAAGGAACTCTGGCGCGCCTACGTCGATGTGGTGGAGCGGCTCCTTCCACGTGCCGTCCTCATGGAGAACGTCCCTGACATGGGGCTCGGCGACGACTTCAGCGTGATCCGCATCATCGAGGCAAAGCTGGAGAGTCTTGGGTACGTGACCCAGGTGCGTCTCGTCGATGCGTGGAACTATCGCGTGCCGCAGCACAGGAAGCGTCTGATCCTCCTCGCACGGAGAGACGGTGGCGGCTTCGTGTGGGGCAAGCCGAAGAAACAGACCACCCTTCGGGATGCCATCGGTGACCTTCCTGCACTCAATCCGGAGGCTTTGAAAGCGGTAGGTGCCCGAGTCGGCGACTACGACGAGGAGCAGGAGCCGAAGCCCTCTTCCTTCGCCAAAGAGATGCGCAGAAGGGCAGATAAGGGCGTAATTCACGACCATATGACGCGGCGGGTTCGTGAAGACGACTTCAGGATCTTCACGGTCATGGATTCCAAAACCCTCTACTCCGAGCTTGAAGAGAAACTGGAAGAGGACGAGAAGGATTTCCAGAGGTACGACGCGGAGCAATTCACCGACAAGTACAAGAAGCTGGACTGGAAGGAACTGAGCCGCACCATCACCGCGCACATCGCCAAGGACGGTTACTGGTACATCCATCCTGAAGAGGCGCGAACGCTGACCGTGCGTGAAGCCGCGAGGATCCAGACCTTCCCGGACCGCTTTCGGTTCGCGGGTACGCGGAGCGACGCCTTCCGCCAGATTGGCAACGCGGTTCCCCCGCTGTTGGGCGAAGCCGCGGCCCGGGTTCTCCTGCCGCAAGATGTTCCCGCCGGGGACGAGGCCGCGGACAAGTGGCCGAAGGTACGCGAGGAACTGACCCGCTGGGCCAAGGAGCAGCGTGCGGGCAAGCAGTGGCACCAGTTCCCCGGTGGCCGGAAGATGAAGCCGCTCGGGGCTCTCGTCATGGCGGTGCTCTCGGGAAGCAAGCTGCACCCGAAGCAGCTCTCCGACGTGATGGACGAGGTCGCTGGGCACAGGGAACTGACGCAGGACGTCTATCTCGCCCTCGTGAACGCGGCGCCGACAACAGCACTCCGCAAGCGTCTGGAGGGCAGGCTCAGTCCGGTCGTCGACAAGCCCGAGGTCTGGGTGAACGCGGATTCGGTTCTTGATCACAGCAAGGTGATGGGGCTCAAGCCGGCTGAGCTCGCGTTGTTCAGGCTGCTGGCGGGCGGCGACATAATGCTGGTCGGCCAGAGTGCGTTGCGGGTGGCTGCGAGGGTTCAGCAGAACGAATCGCACCTGACCAACCGACTGACCGAGGGTCGGCTCAACCTCATCAAGCTTCTCGGCGCCGGCCGGGACGCACCGGTGCGCATGGCCGCCATCAGGTTCATCGGCGAGAACCTTTGTCGTGACAAGCAGCCCGTCTGTGGAAGCTGCCCGCTAAGCGACTACTGCCCGACCCGTCCGCAGGAGGACGAGGGAACCGAAGCCACCTTGGATGTTGCGGTAACCACAGGCTGACAGGGCCCTCCCGGGAGAACTGGGACGCTGCGGTGTGCGGCGTGGGCGATGCGCTCGGCGGCCCGCCCGGCGTCGGCCCTGACCTCACACTCCCAGATGCGCACTACGGTCCATCCGGCGCCTCTCGCCGCTTCGGTGTTCCTGGCGTCCCTTTCCATGTTGGTCGTGATCTTGGCTTCCCAGCGCGAGGCGTTCGGCCCTCGGAAACGCCGCGTGCCGTGGGAGGGGCAGCCATGCCAGAAGCAACCGTCGACGAAGACCGCGACGGAGTACCGGGGCAGCACGAAGTCCGCCGTGCAGCGGGGAGCGACCTCACGGTGCAGCCGAAAGCGGAGCCCGAGGGCGTGCACGGCGCTCCTGAGGGTCTTCTCCGGTCCGGTGTCCCGTACGCGGCGGCCTCTCAGCTGTGCGCTCCAGGGCGTGCTCACCCATCCTTCGTGTGTGCTCACGAGGCCATGCTTCCACCTTGGGCGGCCATGCCGTGGGCGTGCTCCGGGTGGCAGACTGACCTAGGTGATCCGAGAACCTGCAGAACTCGACGTCGACGAGGCTGGCCGTCTGGAGATCCCGCTCGGGATCCTCGCCGAAGCAGGCATCAGCCCGGGCACCAAGCTGCTCGTGTTCAGCGACGGGGACGGGCGCATCGTGCTGAGGCGTGCAGAAGACGCGATCAACGACCTGTTGGCAGAGGGAACCCTGTAGCGCCAGCCCCGGTGCCGGGACTGGCGCTCTCACGCGGTCTCGTGGTCGAGACCGACAGGCGAGGGGTGGAACCCATGCCGCAGGGCCTCTTCGTAGACCTCCATCGCCTGCCTGGCCTGGGCCCCGGTGACCCGTCGCCCCTGGCAGAGCCGCTGCGCGACACGGTCGGCGAGCTGCCTGTCCACGGCGCGCAGGAGCCGGCCTTCGCGGGCCCAGTCCGCGAGAGCCTGCCACTCCTCACTGGGGATGTCCTCGACGGCGGCTTCGGCCTCGTCGGACTCGGTGCTCTCGGGGGAGGCGATCTCGAAGGGCTCGGCCGTGAGTTCGGCGGTCAGCGCATCGGGGAGCGTCCACGGGATGCGGGAAACCTCGTCCCAGCAGTCGGGCTTCTTCGCCCACTCCGACACGTGCCGGTCGCCGGAGATCACCGTCTCCATGATCAAGGGACAGAGCTCGTCGAGGGCGTCCTCCAAGGCGTCCGTGGTGCCCTGCTCGTTCCAGATCCTGTCGAGGTCGATCCGCTTCTCGGCGGCGAGCGAGAGCCGGGCGACCGTGTAGGTCGTGATCAGTCGTTTGTGGCTGCCGGCCGAGTGCGCACGGGCGATCCGGTCGGCAGCCTGGAAGAGGATGGCGGTGGCTATGGCGCGCTTGCAGTACTGCACGTCCACGACGGGATCGGACTTCTCGATCCGCTCCATGAAATGGGCGAAGTTCTTCTGGGCACCGCGACTCACCCAGTACGGGAGCTGCTCCCAGGAGTGCACGAAGGTGGCCAGGTCGGACTTGCTGAATCGCTGCCGGCTCGGCGTGATCAGCTTGAACTTGCGCTGGGCGGCGCGGGTCTCGTGCTCGGCGGACTTGTCGGTGTACTGACCCCGCGCCCGCTCGTAGAACCATCGCGTCTCCTGACTGCTGCCGTCGATCGCAGGAGCCCACAGGCTGCGGGAGACACGCTCGAAGGCGACGTGGAACTCGTGGTTCGAGCTGAAGTCGACCAACGTCACCTTGTTCTGGGTGTTGGAGTACTGGGAGATCCTCGGAACGATCTCGGACAGGTAAGCGGGATCGACGATCGTGAGTTTCATCTGCACGTGGACCCCGTCCAGGTCCCGCTTGTCATGAGTCAGGACGTGGTGCAGCGAGGCGGTGGTCTGGCCGCCGTTGACGATCTGGAGGCCGGTCATACTCCTGATGGCGACGGGACTGCCGTGCTCGTCGGTCTCGAAGTCCACGTCCGAGGCGGTGGCGGTCACGCCGTTGTTGTAGGCGAGGAAGCGGCTCGGATCCTTCAGCAGGGTTTCGCGGATGCCCTTGTTCACGCCACCACGGGTCTGGAGGAAGGACCGGACGTTGAGTTCGAGCAGCCGGGTCCGGTGCTCCTTGTACAGTTCGGCAAGCTGTCGGCCGGGGACGACGGCCAGGACGACCGAGTAGTTCGGCTCGTCGCTGTGCGCCGCCAGGCACGGGAGAGGACGCTCGAAGGTCACCTTGATGGGCTCGCCGATGCTCCCGGAGGTCTCGTGCCTGTGCAGCCGCGCAAGGTCCCAGAGCTCGTGTGTGACAGGGATCCCCTCGAACTCCCCGGGTCCCGGGGCACTCGTCGTGCTGACCCGGTTGCTGAGGAGAAAGAGGCGGATCTTCGGAACGTTCGACAGTGCCTTCTCCACACCGACGCACATGTCGTGCACGTCGGTGTTGTCCTCCTGGTTGGGGCGGATGGCCGCGTGCTTGCCCAGGAACGCGAACAGCCTGCGGGAGAGCCTGTCGGACTCGGCCTTGGTCAGCTTGCTGCTCATCGCGGTCAGGTTGAAGTCGGTGGTGTAAAGATCGAGGCTGGACCCGTCCTCGGGCACGCCGTAGCCGTAGATCTCCAGCCCCCGGGAGGAGTGGTAGGCGAGCGCTGCGTCGGTGACGACCCCGGCCTCCTCGAGGATCTCGAGTACGTGCTGGGTGAACGTGTTCGGGATCGAGCCGCCCTCGGCATCCGCCAGCGCCTGGATGTCGGTGACCAGCGCGCGGGAGTACTCGTGAAGGTCGTGCTCAGCCATGGGTTCCTCGGATCATGTCAACCAGTGCTTCGGCGGTGATGCTGTGGGTGACCAGGGCCGACACATCGATGGTGTAGGTGCAGTTGCCGACCCCGGGCGGCAGTTCGGCCTCGACGATGCGGGGGAAGCCCTCCCCGACCGTCCAGAACTCGCTGCGTCGCAGGGTGTAGCGATCGTGGTCGTAGAGATCCCGTTGGTTCGGCAGGTAGCCGGCCTGGATCAGCAGGCTCTCGAAGCGCTGGGACGCGGACGGTGAGGTCAGACGGGCCCGTATCTCGTCCACCAAGGCGTTCAGACTCCTGCCGAGCCCCCGCTGCCGGTCGTCGAGGACGACGTGGGCCAGTGCGAGGGGGGTCGCGTCGGCCGTGTCCAACTGCCGCTCGCTCGCGATCTGGACCGTCCGGGGAGAGCGGGCCGTGGTTGCCTTCACCTCGACCGCGGCACCGGGCAGCTGGAAGTCCTGGTTCGTCTGCCGCGGCCCGGTCCAGGAGCTGACGGCCGTGTGCTGGTCGACGGCCGGCAGCACGTACTCAAGGAGGAAGTGGAGTTCGCCGAAGAGGCCGCACCGGGCCTGCCGGGACAGGCCCTCGCGCGACACGGAGCGCAGCAGTTGCTGCCACCGGACGTAGCGGCGAACCGCAGCCTCCGCCGCCGTTTCGGTGGTCGGTGCATCCCTCACCACTTCGGCGATGTCGGAGACGAGCGGGGTGAACACCTCCGTGAGTTCGTCGTCGGTGAGCATGACCTGGAGCTCGTAGTGGTTGCCGGACACCGACGACAGGGTCAGCTGCAGGCCACGGGTGGCCGGCAGTTCGTGAATCTCCTGGCGTACGGTGTCGGCGGTCCTGGCGTCCGTGCCGAGCAGCAGCATCCGCCGGAGGGCGGGGTGCGTCACCGACACCTGGATGTCATGCGGGGAGTCGGGGTGGAGCCGCCGGGTGGACCTGCCCGGGGTCTGCTGGTGCGCCTCCAGCTCCTGCCACACACTTTCGTCGATCACGCTTCGTCCTCGAAGTCGTCGAACTCCATGTCCTGCTTGAACCAGATGTCGTTCACCACGTACTCGGTCTTCAACTGCTGGCGGGAGAACGGGAAGCTGATGGCAAACCCGACCAGCGGAGCGACCGGCTCGGGGTTCCCCGACGACTTGGCCACCTCGGCAGGGTTCAGGGGGTACAGCAGAAGCAACGGCTGGTCAGCGCGACGCTGGTGACGCAGAGGCCGACCGCGGGGGGTGTCGGGATCGAGCGGTTCGCCCTTCCTGTTGAGCTTGCCCTTCGCAGATTCCTGCGTGGCCTTCAGCGCACGGTCGTACTGTTCCGGGGTCAGGTCGCAGAGCTCGTCGGCGGGGCTGAGCACGCGCTTGATCGTGTAGCGGCCGGGGACGACGTCCGAGGACTTGGAGTGGCTGCGTGTGATGAGGCCGACCGAATGGCCCGCGAACTCGTGTGGCGCTCCCTCGGGCAGCCGACTGGCCAAGCGGATCGTCCAGTTGCCCAGCTCACCCTGCTTGGCGCACTGACGTACGTATTCCGCGATGAACGCCGGCCGCACCCGCTGGGCCTGCCGGTCGGTGAGATAGGAGTCGAGGAAACCCTCGGTGACGTCCGAGGGTGCGACGCCGCTCCAGGTGATGCTCCCGCTGCGCTCGTCCACCTTCCCTGCGGAGAGCGCATCGAGGCGCGCGACGAACGATTCGAGGGCCTCGTGGTTTTTACGCACCGCCTTCTCGGAGAGGTCGAAGATGGTCGTCTCGGGAAGCTCGCCGGAGTAGCTGAGGCGGACGCGCGTGCCCTGCCTCATCTTGTTGGAGGCCGTGATGCCGAGGCCGAGCGACGAGGTCCTGACCTTGAGACCGTACTCGCGGGGGGTGAGTCCCACCGCGGACATCTCCTCGACGTCACGCCGGAGTTCGTCGGTGGCCGCAGTGATCTCCGCGTACTGGCGCTGCAACGTACGTGTCGTGTACAGACGGCACAGGTCTTCGTAGCGGGGACGGTAGCCGAACCAGCGACCCATCTGCAGCAGCGTGTCGTACGTCTTGGAAGCACGCAGGTAGTAGCTGACCGACAGCCCTTCGAGGGTCAGACCGCGGGAGAGCTTCTCGCCGCCTACAGCAATGACTGAGAGTCCGGTCTCCCGGCGCTCGTAGTACTGGAGGGCGTCCTTCGCTGCACCGTTGACGGCCATGACGGTGACCTTCCCGAGGGAGGCGTGGAGATGCGGTTCGACGTCCTCCCAGTCGAGCCTGCCCCCGGTCATGTCCTCGGTGCAGGGGACGAAGTCCTCATCCCAGAGCTCCCGCAGCTCTTCTTCGAGTTCTTCGCGAGCACTGCTGAACCGGTCCTGGAGGACGTCGAAGAGCAGACGCACATGGGCGTCGATCTGGTCGCGGACCTGCTGCTGTACGGCGGTGAAGCGGGTCACGTGCACCAGCATGGAGTTGTGCACGGCAACCTGTCCCCGTGCTCGACGTGCCGCGCAGGTCAGCACGAAGGACCGAATGGCTCGCTGCAGCGATTCGGGCAGGAAGTCGGGAACCCGATGGTAGGACTTGTGCTTGTCCGGCACCCAGAGGTCTGTGTCCTTGATGTGCCTTATCAGTGGCAGCGGCTCGATGTCCTCCTCGTCGCCGTCGGTCTGCAGACCAAAGACCCGCTCGGGGCCGAGGTAGTTTGACGGCGCCCGCAGGGTGCGGATGAAACTCTCCGGGAAGAGGTCGGGACCCAGCTCGTCGTGGTCTGTGTCGGGGCTGATGTAGATGTTCGCGAAGGGGGTCGCGGTGTAGCCGACGTAGGACGCCTTCGTGAAGCTGTTGACCAACCGCCTGATGGCCTTGTTGATCGCCGACGGGTTGGTGTCGGGGTCCTTGGAGGTGTTCACCCCGGCGTTGTCGGCTTCGTCATCGATTACGAACAAGGGGAGGTCGGGAACGACCATCCGGCCGGTCTCCGGGTCCTCCACACCATGGTTGTCGATCACCCAGTCCCGCAGGTTGTCGATGATCCGCCGGTTCTTCTTGACCACGAGGACCACCGGGACGCTGCCCACCGGCACGTTCGCGGAGACCGCCGTCTTGCGGGCGAAGTCCCCCTTCTCGTGACTGGTGGTGAGTGACGCGGCCTTCAGGCGCTTGCCGTGCGACATCGCGCCAACTCCGATGTGACGATGCGCGTCGTCGTCCGAGCGGAACTGGTACTGGGTGTCGAACCCGAGGAGCCCTTCGTCGATACGGAGCTGGGTCTGGCTGCGCAGGTCGTTGTGGATCCCGGCGAACACCACGATGAGCCGGTAGCCCGCGTCGGCTGCCTTCGCGGCAAGTCCGATGAACTGCCCCGTCTTGCCGGACTGGACCTGCCCGATGACGAGCCCGGTCCGGCGCCAGATGCCTTCCCGCTGAGGGTCTTCCAGCTCACCGAGGACGTCGTCCGTGCTCTGGTCGAGTCGGCGCACGACCTGCATCGGGAGCTTCGAGACGCTGAGGAGGTAGCGCCGGTAGCGGTCCCAGAAGTCCCACTTCCGGTCGGCCTTCGCGTCGGCGAGCCAGGGCACGTGGCCCTCGTCGTTCTTCATCGCGGAGGAATCAGCCTGGAACACGGAAGCCCTGGCCTCGAGCACCTTCCGCACCTGGTCCCGCTCCACGGTGATCCCCTGGGCCGCGAGGATGCTGACCGCGGTGTTCACGGCGAAGTCCACCTCGGCCGGCGTTGCCTGGCGGTCACCTGGCAGGAGCAGCACCGCGGTCTGCTCGGCCTTCTCGAGACTGTCTTCGGGGGTGGTGCTCACAGCGACCTCCTGCGGCCGGGTCGGTTAGGTGTGGGGACTACCAGGTGTCAGGAGTTCCAAAAACCTTGTTGCTCGTCGAAGGGAGACATGGAGCTGAGTACGCCCCGGGCGTCCTCAGGAGAGCGGCCCTGGCCAAGGAGTGCTTCGTACACCTGGCGGGCGATGTCGACGGTCTCCGGAGCGGCCGGCCCCGGACCTCCGAAGGGTTCGGGATCGTCGACCGTGTCGGTCTCGTGGAGCATGCGGAGCGCCGTGACCGGAACCGTCTCCTCAAGGAGGCGAATCATCGAGCGGACGACGTCCGGACTGCCTCCCTGGTCGTCCATCGCTGCTTTCACCAAGGGGTGTTTTCTGTTGATGCGCAGAACGATCCGGCCGTCGTGGCGCTTCACGTTCCAGGCGAACTTCAGGGGGTCACCGTGCGCCCGTGACACCACCTGACCACGCTGTCGTGCAGAACGAGAGGCCACCTCGCGGGTGTGCCTCGCGATCCTCTCCAGATGACGACGCAAGGAGACGGGGGGAACCACGCTCGCTTTGCGCACGTCCACGCCCCAGTCGGCGTCGGTCTCCGCAGGGATGTCCACGGCGATCCTCGCGAGGTTGTACTTCTCCTCGCGCCGCAGGCCGCGGATTCCCAGCCAGTCACCGGCCAGAATCAGGCGGTCACGGCGGTAGACGTAGAACCCCTGCTGCCCCAGCCATCCCTTCTGCCCGGCAGCCGACTCGTATTCGGCTGCCGAGAGCCGCTGTGCCGTCGGGAGGACGAACGGCTCCACGCGCACCGACTCCGATCCCAGCGGTAGAGGCTCCCAGGGGATCCGCTGGACCGACGGGTGCTTGGACAGAAACGGGTCCCACGGGGAGAGGTCGGAGCCACGTACCCGGATCCGGCACCGGGCCGGACGCTGCAGGAAACGGGCGAAGACCATCGCAAGGTGGGCTTCGGTGCGCTCCGCCTCCGCGTAGAACTGGGCCTGCGTCTTTTCGTCGTCGCTGGCCACGGCGGTGTTGTGGTAACCGGAGAGCTGCTCCCACAGGACGACGGTCCCGTGCTGCATGCTTCCCGCGATCCGACGCAGGAGAGCGGTGGTCGTGTCGCCTGGGTTATGGAGGAGCCGCCACTCCTTGTAGTGCTCCACGACGCCGAGGTCCCATGTCCGGACGTGCCAGACTCCGTCCTTGGCCGTGGCGACGGTGAGCTTGCGGCACTGGGAGAACGAGGCGGACTTCAGCCCCACACCGAAACGGCCGAGGTCTGTGGCGCTCCGCTCGGCTGACGGACCGCGGGCCGCCACCGTCATGGCGGTCACGAGCTCGGGCTCCGTCATCCCCCTGCCGTCGTCCGTCACAGCGATCCAGGAACTCTGTCCGTCCCACGTGAAGTCGACGTCGATGTTCCGGGCCTCAGCCGAGACACTGTTGTCCACAAGGTCTGCGACGGCGGCGGGAAGCGAGTAACCGAGCGAACTGAGCGACGCCACCATGCCAGCAGGGTCGGGAGCGGCGACGTCGAAGTCCATCTTCACGCTCCGTACCCGGTGTACCCGGTCAGTCCTGTGCGGTCGGTTCGCCTGTGTGCTCCGGGGAGCGGCATGCGGCAGGACTTCTCGGGCTTCGCGTGGTGAGTGTGCCGCTACTCGTCCCACGACAGCCGAAATCCCCCGTTCGGAGCATCCTACCGAACGGGTCTCGTCTGACGTAGGTGATCTCTGTGGAGGGCTGTCCGCCAGCTTCGCGAGGCACAACACGTACGCCGCTTGGTTGCCTGGGTGGAGGAGGCGAAGATCCCACGCCCGGATCCGGCCGACCGTTCCGTGCGGAACCACGACGCGTACGAGTTGCTGACCCGCAGCGGTAATGCCTCGCCGGCGTCGGTATTCCGGGCGGGTTCCAGCACTGCGGCTGCGTCACTGCGGCACTGTTCCACCGAGCGGACAAGGACGGGCAGGACCGGCAGGCGCTCGCGCGTGCAGGCGCGTCCTGGCCTTGCGCCGCCGTTGTGCCTAATGGTCGAGCTGAGCGACGGATTCGTCGGCGACGTCCGGGGAATCGGCTGTCTGGGGGCAGGCGAGCCCCCGGAGGTGCGGATCCGGTCCCAGGAGGATCTCGCCAGGGCCACCAGCCCGTCCAGCGATGCGTCGAAGGGTGCTGAACAGCGCTCGGGGATGAGGTATCAGGATCCCTGCGCCGCGACGACCACACTCCAGAAGATGAACCGATCCGCTATTACGACAGCTTGACATACCATCAGAAGACCTACGCCTGAAACAAGCACCTTCTGGCCGTGAGAGACTTACCCACCCCCCACTGCACTGATTGGCCGTCTGTGAACGAACTAACACGGTCGGCTCTTAGTTTGGTCCAGGGAGACAGTGTTTCGGTGGAAGCCTTCGGCCAGTTGAGCGAGCAGGACCGCTCCCAAGCGATCCAAGTACTGCGTCGGCGTCTCGCCCCGCAGGATCTGCGAAGGGTGATCGAGGATCTCGAGAGCAGAGGGAGATCTCGCTCCAGAAAGTCGGTGGAGTGGATCACCGCGGCGGTCGAGAACGAAACCGGAAGGCTGCGGTCAAAGCTTCCCGAGGACGAGCTTGCCGAGTTCCTGGTCGACAGGTCGGGCTTCGGTCTTCTTGAGTCCCGGACGCTACGGGAACGGCTTGCACTCTCCGCGTCGGAGGACGAGCTGGAGACGCTGCACGACTACCGAGGTGCCGAACGCAGCCGTGGTGGGAGCAGAGCCAAAGCCAAGAAGATCGCGGAGCGCACGTGGAAGCCCGGTAAGAGCTGGCCTCGCCACTTCGCACGAGTCCTTGATATCCCGCCTGCCTTTGCTGGCCTGCCGGGAAGTACACGGGAGCCGGACACGCTGGAAGTTGCCCCCTTCGTGCCTCTCCGAGACCTAGAGGACTTCCAACAGGACCTCAAGGAGCAAGTGATCGAGGTACTCTCCGGGGCACCGGGCGCCAACCGTGGTGTTCTGACCCTACCCACAGGAGCTGGCAAGACCAGGACCGCGGTGGAGAGCCTCATCGAGTGGCGCCTCTCCCAGCCACGCCGTCAGACCGTTCTCTGGATCGCCCAGAGCGAGGAGCTATGCGAGCAGGCGGTCCAGGCGTTCCGTGAGGTGTGGACCGACCTGGGGCACCGCAATGACCAGGTACGGCACACCATGGAGATTGCCCGGCTTTGGGGAAGCGCCTCGGTCCCGAGCGACCCCGACATCGTGGTGGCCAGCATCCAGAAGCTTGACGCGGTTCTTCAAGGCACCAATGACGACACACAACAGGAACTCGAGCTGCTGCGCGAGAACCTGGGTGCGGTGGTTGTGGACGAGGCGCACCGAATGCTGGCCCCCAGCTACAGCAGAGTCCTGCGGTTCCTGGGAATCGAACTCGGACAGAAAGCCCCGGTTCCCGTCATCGGGCTGACAGCCACACCCTTTCGGAGGGTCGATGCCGAGACTCGCCAGCTGGCGGAGAGGTTCCACAGCAAGCTTCTCAGCTCCCGCTCCTTGGGGGACGACATCGTGTCCGAGCTCCGTCGGCAAGACGTCCTGTCACGGCCTGAGCACAAGGTGCTCTCCTATGCCGGTCCCGGGTTCCGGATGGACGACGTCGAAAGCCACCGTGCGCACTTCGACCAGTTCAAGGACTTCCACCCTGACTTCCTCCGTAAGATCGGTGAATCGGATGCGAGGAACCGTGCCCTGCTCGAGCAGCTACTCGAACTACCGCCGGACTGCCCGACGCTGTTCTTCGGCTGCACCGTAGAACACTCCATAGCAATGGCTGTTCTGCTGCGACGCGCCGGCCGAGCCGCGGAGGTCGTCACCTCCGATACGCGCAGTGCGACGCGGCGCGCACTCATCGAACAGTTCCGCAACAAACGTCTGTCCGTTCTCTGCAACTACGGCGTCCTCACAACCGGCTTCGACGCTCCGGCGGTACGCGCCCTGGTAGTCGGTCGTCCCACCACCAGCCCGGTCCTGTACGAGCAGATGATCGGTCGGGGCATGCGCGGACAGCGATTCGGTGGAACGAAGAGCTGCCTGGTCGTGGACATCGAGGACAACATCCGCTTCAGCGGACAACTGGCGTACGAGCGGTACTCCGACTACTGGTCGAGCAACCTGAGCCGCACGTAGTCCGACGCCACCGCTTCGGCGTCGGCTGTCCGCCAGCCCACGCAGAAGCGGTCGGTGATCGACCAATCTGCTCAGCAGGTCACGGTAGGTTCTCAGCGAGAAGAAGGCGGTCCAACCCCTGGTTGCGGTGCTCACACGAGGTCTCTGACGCCAGGAGACACGAGTAGCAGGCGACTCCCTCCGCCCCCACCGACGGCGCCTCCTGGCACAACGGGTCGTTCGAACAGCTCTCGACGTCTCGTAGCGCGTGCGAAAGAACGTGCTCGAACCGGTTGACGAGGGCGACCAGCCCCCCAAGGGTGCCATCTCCTCCAGGTTGGACCGTGTAGAGGAGGAGTCCACTGCCCGTGACCTTGCCGTCCTGCACGCTGAGATAGACCCGCTCACGGATCGCTGCGGACGAGTACCCGGAGTCCACTGAGAGCGATCTGAGGAGGCGGTGGGAGAGAGTGTGCCACCAGACTTGTACGGGGTGGAGCGACGGATCACCGTGGGGATCACTCCTGAACCGATCGTTCCACTGGTTGGCCCGGCTGCCCGCAAGAGTGAGCGAGTCACCAGCAAGATCGATGAAGACGCCTTCGCCGAAGAGCTCGATGCCCGGATACCAGGTGGTGCCGTTCCAGCCGAAAGCGGTGGACATCTTCTGGGCCTTCTGCGGGTCCAACCGCTGGTAACCGGTCTGGACCATGACCATGCGGAGACGGCTGACGGGTGCGACGCGCAGCCCGTGACGGCGGTCGGGGCCATGTACGAGGCGCACGTCATCCTGGCGAACCTCGAACAACGGAGGAGAGCCGGGGTGCGGGTGGGGTACCGCCGGGACACCACAGGTCGCCGCTTGGCGAAGGCGGTCGAGCTCGTCGTCACGTAGCGACGACGAGCCCGTGTCACCGGCCCCCAGCAGTTGGTCAAGCGCATTGCTGATCTCGGACCAGGCTGTCTGTTTCAGGTACTCGATGGCACCTGCGGCAAGCCCGGCCTGCTCAGCCTCTTCCATGAGCGCGACTTGGTCGAGAAGACCGCGGCGATGGAGTGCACCGACTGCTCCCGTAAGGGACGGGTCGTTCAGGATGTCGTGAAGACGGGTCGGCATATCCATGATCGTCAGTGCGCTCTGGAGCAGGCTGAGTCGTAGGTTGGCAGCTCCTCGCTGGACGATGCGCGCTTTCTTCACGCACCGCGCCGATGTCGGCGCCGGACGTCCCCCGTGCTCCACGATGCGGCCGCTACAGCGCCAGGACTTCGCGTACGCCTGGCCGAAGTTCGCGGTCGAGTGGCAACGGGAACACTCAATGCGGACGAGTCGGAGGGCGCGGCCACCTCCTTGCCACAGGTAGTGCTTCGTGCCACAGCCTGCCCCCTCGTGTACGAGCCCGTGCCAATGGACCTCGTCCAAGTGACCGTTCTCGCATGCCTGCACGAAGCGGATCGCCTCACGCCCCGCCTTCTCCCGACGCTGCGGAACCGACACTGATGGGCACTCCGGGCATCCGTTTCCCGTCTCGTACAGAACCTGGTGCGGTCGGTGCTGTGTACACAGGGACCAGAACGGAAACGCGTGCGTGGGGTAGATCGCTCTGTCCGAGGGAAGTCCCAGTTCGGCGTTGGTTGGCACACGAGCGATGCGTGCACCGTCCAGCTCGAGTCGTGAGAGCCGTTTGTCGACGATCTCGAAGTCCTGGGGGTTACGTCCGATCTCGTTGAAGAGTGTGTCCATCGACTTGAGGACGACCGGCCCGGATCCTGTCTCGAGAATGCTTCCAGGGCCGAGGGTGATGACGAACTGGGAAGGGCGGACCTCCTGGTAGGGGCGGCTCACGGTTCATCCCCTTCCCTTGATCGTGGTGGTGGCCTCCACCTCTCGTAGCGAGTTTGGCGCGTTTTCATAAGCCTCATCCATGTTCGCGACAAGATGCGCGAGGTCGCCCAGGACGACCGGGCGAGAGGCCGGACGTGTGACGGTCGACTCGTGGTACAGCAAGGCATCACCAACACGGTCAGCGACCTCCCGCCAATGCTCCAACTCCGAGCGAGCATGGTTCTCCGTCTCCGATGGCGGTGGACGACGGAGGGGCGGCTGCTGGGCGGCACGTTCCTCGAGGATGCCGGGGAGAAGGTCCACCTCGGGGTCCGTGTGGGCGTCGCTCATCTCGTGGGCACGGCAGAACCAGCCCCCGTTACTGAGCCGCTGTTGGACCCGCCACCGCTCGTCGACCTCCACGGAACCCGTCGCGGTCGGGACCCTCGCCGCTTGGCGCAGGACACTGACCATCACCGGGCCAAGGGCCCTGTCCCTTGCCCGGGGCGCGAAGGGGTTGACGGTGACCGGCTCGACGTGGCGGTAGAGCGTGGTGTGGTAGCCGGTGAAGTACTCGTAGTGGCTGAGATCTCGCGGACGCGAGGCCCGGTAGAAGGTGACGACGAGCCCTCCTACACCCCGGCCCACACGACCGGTGGCCTGGATGTAGGAGGAGGTGGTCTTCGGCTGCCCGTGTACGACCATGAGTCCGAGTCTGTCCACGTCGACCCCTGTGCCGAACATGGAAGTGGCGACGACTGCGTTCGCCGGTTCCCGGCCGGGCCCCAGCCGGACTCCCAGCTCCTCGAGCATGCCGGGGAGCCTCAGGGAGCTGGTGCGGCTGGACAGCTCCATTGGTTCCTGCTCGTCCAGAGTGCGCGGCGACGCGGCGACGCTCCCGAGACGTTGGGGGATGTCCTGACGGGCCAGCGCCACGGCTCCGGCGAGTTCACGGATGGCATTGAAGTAGCCCATCAGCGTCCAGAACGGGTCCAACTCCGCTTGTGCGACGCCAGCCTCGAGTCGGTTGCGGGGTGACTGGAGTAGACGCGACCACATCCGGACGATGGGTGTCTGTGCTCCTCGTCCGGGCGCGATCACCCCGACGTACAGACGACCCGCCTCCTGCGCGTCGAGCGGGTGCGAGGAACCGGTCGAGGAGAAGAACGTCTCCTCGGCACGGAGGCCCTGAGGAGGGAAGACCTGCAGGCTCCGGTCGAACAGCGAACGGACCTGCTCCTCGGCCCTCCGGACGGTTGCGGTGGAGGCGACGTACTTCGGCCTGACAGTGTTTTCGCCGTCATGCACCGTGGAGAGGAGGTCGATGCCAGCCTCGTAGAGACCGACCATGCTGCCCAGAGGGCCTTCGATGAGGTGCAGTTCGTCCTGCAACACGAGGTCGGGTGGGCGGAATCCACGGACGGGAACGTCGTTCCCGGACGTCACCTCCTCACGGGCGTTTCGTGGGAGTGTCGCCGGCCCTGCCGGAGGTGCCCAGGCCCGGTAGTAGCCCAGGTGTTCGTTGAGCCTGTCGACGTTGCCGAACAACGCGCCGGCCTTCGGTTCGAACGCCAAGCGGGCAAACTTGTCCACCGTCGCCACGACCATCGACGGGCACCTGGCATAGACCTGCTCGTCTACTGTCCACGCCGGGACAGGACAGTGTGTCGAGGAACCGTCACGCCGGTCGAAGGCCGGCAGCACAGGCCAGGCACCGACCTCGGTCGTCTCCGACCAGGCCAGGTCGGAGTTGAGCGGGCACTTCGGGTTCGGGCAGAAGATCTCGAACTCGACGGGCTTCTCACTTCGTTGCCTGCCCCACTCGACTGTGCGCACGAAGTATCCAGGTCGGCTCGCGCGGGCGAAGACGGGCCAGGACCTAGAACCGAGCAGACGACTCGCATGCCCCTTGAACCATTCGTCGACGCTTTGGTCAGACACGTCCGCTGTGACGCGAAAAAGAACGGACACGGTCGCGAACGAAGGGTCCGGATGGCGGGTGACCGTGACGGCGGTCACCTCGAAGGGCTCTTCCGACAGCTGCGGCGCGACGTCCGGGCCCAGAGCCGGATCCGGGTCGCCCACTACGAAGTGCAGCACGCCCGTGTCCCCCTCGCGCAGGCCTTCCGGGGGAATCGCCAGTGTCGACCTGCAGGCCGGACAGTTCAGGATCTGCGCCGGGTCACCTTCGCCTTCTTTCCCCTCCAGGATCGAGATGGCGCCGTGGGCTGTGATGATCCTGTTGTTCGCGTCACGGTATTGGAGGTCCTGAAGGTTGTTCGGGGTCACGTTGCCGCCCACCCACAGTCCGACCGAGAACCTGGTGGAGCCCCACGGCACGTCACCGAGGCCCTCCCAGCCGGACGGCCGCCAGCCACGCTGTCCAGGCGAGCCGCTGACCCTGAGGAGCTCGCACGCCGTCACCATCGCGAGCGCCCTCCTGTACTGCTGAATGGTGAGGAGCCGAAGTGTGTACCGGGAAAGGACGGTCACTCCTGCTCCTCCGCCAGGATCCTGCCCTCGCTGGGCACGAAGCCTCCGAAGCGCGAGGGTGAAGGCAGCGAGTCCGAGGTAGGCCTCGGTCTTGCCTCCACCGGTCGGGAACCAGAGCAGGTCACACACCTCGCGGTCCTCGTGGGCGTCGTCGACGATTCCCCGTAGGTTGACGAGCTGGAATGCGAGTTGGAACGGCCACCAGCGGTTGACCCTTCCCTTGGTCCACTGCGACTGGAGGGCGATCGCACGGTTGGCGAAGCAGAACGCGAGGAGGGCGTCGCGGTCGTCTGCCAACAGCTCGATCCCGTCGCGGATCCGATCCAGCGCGCGTCGGCACCCGGAGAGGTGTCGTTGGGCCGGTGTGCCTGGCTCATGGCCTTCAACCCCGCGGGCTTGGCCCTCGATCCAGCGTTCGTAGGCGTCCGCGAGCGGCTCCAGCCTCAGGCGGAGTACGGCACCATCCGTGATCTGGGCCAGTTCCATCGGGTCCAGCTCAGGTGGATCTCCCGCATCGGCCGGCCAGGCCTTGTCCGGAGCGTTGACGGGAACCACAGGAACGAACTCGGACCGGACGTCGGCCGGCTCGAACTCGGCCACCGTCCCTTCGTCGAACAGGTGACGCCCATCGGACCACCTGAACGGGGGCCTGGTTCCTTCCAACCCTCCCGGATGCGGGCGCTCTGGGTCGACCTGACGCCAGACGGCGGAGCAGAGGTGCCCTCGGGCGAGCACGGGACGCTCCTTGTAGAGAAGCGCCAGGCTCTCGTCCTCTTCGTCCTGTGCCAGGTGCTGGTGTTCCAGTGGAACCAGCTCGGCTCCGCCCTGACAGCGCAGACGTACCTGGGGCTGGAACACGTGGTCCGACGGGGAGGGGTGGTCTGATTCCACAGAACTCAGGTTGACCACGAACACCGAGATCTTCCA
This sequence comes from Streptomyces lycii, assembly GCF_009735685.1. Classification (GTDB taxonomy): domain Bacteria; phylum Actinomycetota; class Actinomycetes; order Streptomycetales; family Streptomycetaceae; genus Streptomyces; species Streptomyces lycii. The sequence goes on from NZ_WHPN01000270.1 coordinate 31,315, forward strand.
GATGCCGCGGGAGTCCCTTCGGCTACGGACCCTCACCACGACTCCTGGATCCGCGGAGTCACTCAGCGGGTTGTCGACGGAACAGTCCACGTCGCGCCAGACAGCCCCGTGAGGCTCTCGGCTCCATTGCCCGTTGTCCTCCTTGCGGTACCTGGCCCACGTACAGCAGATGTCAAGGAGTGGCTTGTCAGGGGCACTGACCGCCAGGGACACGCCCATCGACGACGGCCTGGCGCGAGGGTCGAGTACCAGCGATGGAAGGCCGGCGTACGCGGGCTGATGTCCTGACACGGACTCGCCTGGATCGAGGTCGTCATCACTGCCCGACACCTCGTCACCGACGAGCTCCTGGTCCGAGTCGACCTCGACCGAAGGGGATGAGAACGGAGCCAGGACACCGACGATGTACTCGTCAAGCGGGTCCTCGTCGCCCCCCAGCCTCTCGTTCGGCCCTCCGCGGGGACCGAGGGTCTCAGCTACGAGGTCCTCGACGAGGTGGTCTCGTTCACTCATCGGAGTGCTCCTTCTCGCTTTGTTCCTCGTGGGGGAACCCGAGAACGAACGCGGCACCGCCGAGTTCGTCCGGCTGCTCGGTCTGGTTCGCAGGACGCAGCGTGTGTCCGAGGAGAGAAGCCGTCACGGCCTGCCACTGCGCCTGCCGACTGGTGAACGCCTCGTTCGCGGAGGTGCTCTGGTCGTTCGAACTGGCCAGCATCCGAAGATCGCGCCCTGCCAAGACATCGCCCCCCTGACGATCAACTGAGGCCAAAGTATGTCCCCTAGGCGGCTGAGCGCAGGCCAGATCCAGGTAACAGGGCGAATGATTACAACTCCACTTGATTCAAGCCCAGTTCCCCTGTCTACGCCGACGAGGCTCCGAAGGCCAGCTGGCTCCCTCACAGAGGCAGCCCGACAGCGCGGAATAACCGCGCCCTCCGGTCGATTGTCCGCCTGTTTGACATCGGGGAGCCGACTCGCGCCCTTCTGCCGCAACGTCGGGCTGTGGCTGGGTGTAGACGGGGTGCGGCTGCCCGCAGGAGGCGGGCGGCGCGGCTGAAGGCGGTGGCGGTCAGCGGCGGTCTGGTGCTGGTCCTGCTGGTGGTGTTCTGGTCGGCAGTGTGGCCGTACGTCACGGGCGCACTGGTCATCGGCGGCGTCAGCGCGGCGGGCTGGTGGCTGTGGCGTACGGACCGGCTCGTCGCCGGTCGGGACCGTCTGTGGCGGCAGGAAGAGGCGGTGAAGGCCGGTCACCGGACTCTCGCCGAGGTGGACGCGATGACCGGCACCGAGTTTGAGGACTTGGTCGCGAGCCTGTGCCGACGGGACGGATGCACAGAAGTCCGGCAGGTGGGTGGTGCGAACGACAACGGTGCCGACGTCGTCGGCCGTCTCCCGGACGGGCGGACCATGGTGATCCAGTGCAAGCGCTATGCGCCGATCAGCTCGATCGCGAGTCGCGAGTTACGCGATCTGCTCGGTGCCAAGGTGCACTTCGGGGCCGACTTGGCGGTGTTTGTGACGACCACACGCTTCAGTCGGCCCTCCGAGAGGTTCGCGGTGCAGCACGACATCCTCGCGGTGCACCGCGATCACCTCGGCATGTGGAACACCGGGGCCTCCCTGCTGTCCCTGAGCGAGGTGAACGGCTGCGGCCAGGGAGACTCCCGGCACCGGGCACGCTGGAAGCGCGCGCACGGGAGATGACCGGCCTCGCTGGTACACGAGGCCGGATCTTGCATGACGTTTCGCAGCGGCCTCAGTTAACGCCACGCCGATCGTGAGACCCGAGACGCCTGCGCCCACGACTCTCTCATCGCGCCCCAGCTCTCTGCTCAGCCTCGATGCTCACCGGTTGCCCCGCTGGCGATCTCGCTGACCAGCACGCGCATCGCCGCCTTCGAGAAGCGCAACGGCCCACGGCTGATGTCCTTGGAATCGCGCACCGCGGCGTTGTCGCCTAGGTGTACTGCCCAGCCAGGTTGGTCGAGTTTGTGCGACGACACGGTCTGAATCTGTGAGATGACGAAGGCCCCCGGTTGTGGAGTGGAGCTGTCGAGGAACCGCTCCGCCAACCAGGAGGCCTTCGTGTCTCACGCTAACGCTGCTCTGACGCCCCGTGCCCGTCTTCGCCTGGCGCGTCTGATTGTGGATGAGGGATGGCCGGTCGCCCGTGCGGCCGAGCGCTACGACGTGTCCTGGCCCACCGCCAAGCGATGGGCCGACCGTTACGCCGAATCCGGGCCGGCCGCGATGGCCGACCGGTCCTCACGACCTCACCGCAGCCCGGCCCGAACTACTCAGCCGCAGGTCCGCAAGATCGTGCACCTGCGCTGGAAGCAGCGACTGGGACCGGTCCAGATTGCCGGACGGCTGGGCATGCCCGCCTCGACCGTCCACGCGGTCCTGACCCGCTGCCGGATCAACCGGCTGTCCCACATCGACCGTGCCACCGGCGAGCCGGTGCGCCGCTACGAACACGGGCATCCCGGCGCCATGCTCCACATCGACGTCAAGAAGCTCGGCAACGTCCCCGACGGCGGCGGCTGGCGCTACGTCGGACGCGTCCAGGGCCGCAGGAACCGTGCCGCAACACCAGACAAGCCCCGCAACAAGTACCGCGGCCCGCTGCTGGGAACCGCATTCGTCCACACCGTCGTCGACGACCACTCCCGCGTCGCCTACGCCGAGATCCGCAACGACGAGACAGCCGACACCGCAGTCGATGTCCTGCACCGCGCGGTGGCCTGGTTCGCCGCCCGCGGCGTGACCATCGAGCGGGTCCTGACCGACAACGGCTCGGCCTACCGCTCCCGGCACTGGAACCGGGCCTGCACCGAACTCGGCATCACACCGAAGAAGACCCGGCCCTACCGGCCACAGACGAACGGCAAGGTCGAGCGCTTCCACCGCACCCTGGCCGACGGCTGGGCCCTCGGACGCTTCTACTCAAGCGAATCAGCCCGCCGCAAAGCCCTGCCGGCCTGGCTCCATCACTACAATCACCACCGCCCCCACACTGCAACCGGCGGCAAACCGCCCGTCACCAGGTTGACCAATGTCCCTGGGCAGTACA
>NZ_WHPN01000271.1:0-53527 GCF_009735685.1 Streptomyces lycii
GGGGCGGCCGCCATGACGGTCCGCGAGGATCCGGAGGGGTCGCCGGATCAGGGCAGTGGCTTCACCCAGACGTTGCGGAACCGCACCTTGTTGCCGTGGTCCTGGAGCCGGATCGCCCCCGCCGCGGCCGACTCGGCGGCGCCGCCGCCGGTGGGCCCGTCCACGGCCACGTCGTCGTGCACCGTCTCGCCGTTCCACACGACCGTGACCCGCGCGTCCTCGGTCTTGTCGCCGTCCGCGCCGAAGCGGGCCGCGCGGAAGGTGATGTCGTACGTCTGCCAGGTCTCCGGCGCCGTCGCCGCGTTGAGGTCGGCGGCCTTCTTCTGGTAGATCGCCGCCGCCTCGTTGTCGGCGAGCTGCGGCACGCCGTGCGAGTCGAGGATCTGGATCTCGTAGCGGTCCTGCAGATAGACACCGCTGTTGCCCCGGTCCTGGCCGGTGACATCGTCGGGGAGCCTCGGCACGCGGAACTCGACGTGCAGCTTGAAGTCGTCGAAGTGCTGCTTCGTCCGCAGATCCCCGCAGCACACCTCCATGGACTTCCCGGCGGTGTGCGGCCATTCGGGGCTGCGGCCGTCGGTGTGCTGCCACGCGTCGGCGATGCTGCCGCCGGAGAACAGGTCGATCCGGGCCCCGGGGCGGCGTACGTGGAGCGCGTCGAGGTTCACATGCCCGGTGTCCCCCTCGCCGACGGCGTACGTGACGGTGTTGCGGCCCTTGCGCAGGGTGAGACGCTCGGTCGCGGTCGACCACTGGTTCCACTCGCCGGTGGACGGGAGGCTGGTCTGCCGCGCCGTGCCGCCGTTGACGCTGACCCCGAGCGTCTTCGTACCGGCGGAGGGATACGGTCCGTTGGCGTACCGCAGGCCCACGTCGTAGGCGCCCGCCCGGTCCACCTCGACATCGAAGCTCACCGAGGCTCCCTGGTCGCCGAGGCCGTCGACGAAGCCGCCGCCCGTGTAGCCGGCGTGCTCGGTGTCGATGTCCGCGCCGCCGGAGAGACGGGCCGACTCGGCGTCGTACACGGTGGCGGCTTCCTCGGCGCCCGGCTTGGCGTTGAGGGTGTACCAGGCCTCGGTGGACCACAACTGCTCGCCGCTCTCCGCGGAGAACGGGCGCGGGGAGCGTACATGCACCACGCGGTCGCTCTTCAGGCCCGGAATGGTGAGGGTGACCTTGCGGCGGTCCTCGGACAGCTGCGCCGAGGTGACCGGCAGTGACTCCTCGTCGATCTTCGGGCCGCCGTACTCGGGCGTCGGCACGTAGCGCCACTGCTCGGCGGAGTACGCGCCGCCCTCGGCCAGCTTGGCCGCGGTCTCCTCCGACAGCGGCTTGGTGTAGGTGAGTTCGAAACCGTCCGGCGTGGCGCGCATCGTCTTGATGTCGAAGGCCGTCTTGCCGTTGGGGGTCAGCTTCTGCAGGCCGAACCGGAGCTTGCCGGCCTGTCCCCAGTTGCCGTCGGCGCCGAGGCCGCCGGTGTAGATCGCGCCGTCGGGCCCGGTGCTGATGCGGCTGATGCCGGCCTCCAGGCCCTGCGTGTGACGGAACACCGCGCCCTGGTACTCGCCGTCGACCTTCTCCAGGTCGGCCCGCTGCAGGCCGCCGTAGGTGACGTCCCCGAAGACCATCTGCCCGGCGAACGGGCCGTCCTTCAGCTGCATCGGGGTGCTGGGCGAGTTGGCGATCTCGTTCTGCGGCAGCCAGAGCACCGGCCTCGTGACGGGCTTGTCGTCGAAGGGGCCGTCCGGGTTGGTGTAGTGATTGAAGAACCGGTCCTGCTTGATGTGTACGAGCTTGGACGCCGGCAGCCAGCCGCCCTGGTTGTCGGTGACGAAGAGGTCCCCGTCGGGGCCGCGGCCGATGCCGTTCGGTGTCCGCAGGCCACCGGCGAGATAATCGATCTCTCCGGTCTCCTTGTCGACCCTGATGGTGGTGCCGCGGTTTTCGGCGGGCTGCGGGTCGGTGGTCGCGCCGCCGTAGTTGATGGCGACGGACAGGTTCAGATAGAAGTCGCCCCGGTCGTAGTCCAGCCCGAAGGCGAACTCGTGGAAGTTGCCGCCGAACGGCCACTCGGCGATCTTGCGTTTCTCGTCGGCGGTGTCGTCGCCGTCGGTGTCGTTCAGCTCCGTCAGCTGGTGCTTCTCCGACACGTACAGCTTGCCGTCCACGTACTTGACGCCCATCGGCTCCTTGAGCCCGTCGGCGACCTTCTTGTACGTGACCTTTTCGGGCCCGGTGTCCCCGGTCACGTTGTCGAGGAGGTACACCTCGCCCTCGGTCTGGTCGCTGCCGCCCCACGTGGTGATCGCGAGCCGGTCGTCGGGAAGCCAGTCCATGGCGGACACCTGGGGCTCGAAGCCCTCGGGGCGCAGATCCGTCAGCGTGTACCCGGGGTTCACCTCGGTCAGGGGCAGGCCGTCGCCGGGGGTGTCCGTGGTCCCCTCGCACTCCTTTCTGCCGGGTGCGGTGACCCGTACGACACCGGCGTCCGTGCTGAGCACGGAGTTGGGCACGACGGTGAACTCGGACGCCCCCGGCGGCTTCCACTGGAGAGTGACCTGCTGCTCGCCGCCCGCGTCGAAGTGGTCGATGAGCAGCGACTGGTAGCCCGCGTCCAGCGTGATCTCGCCGTCCTTGGGCTCGGCGCCGTGCAGCCCGTCGTGGTCGACGACCTGCTGGCCGCCGAGGAAGAGGCGCGAGCCGTCGTCGCTGATCAGCCGGAAGGCGTAGGTGCCGGCCTCGGGGACATTGAGGTTGCCGCTGATCTCCGACACGAAGTTGTCGCTGAACCCGAAGCCGTCGGTGGAGTTCCAGTCGACGGTGGGGATCAGCTGGTCCACATTGGGGGTCTGGGCGGGCTTGAGGTCGCAGAGTTCGCTGAGCGGCCTCTGGATGTCGAAGACCCGGAGCGTCACTCCGGGTTCCTGTGGGGGCAGATCCGCGAACGGCCGCGGGTCTTTCGTGCTGCCGGCGGCGGCGGGCGTAGTCAGACCGCCGACGAAGAGCGTGGTGAGCAGCAGTCCGGCGGCTCTTCGAAGACCGGGACGTCTGGGGCGGGATCCGAACGTGGGGCGAGGCTTCACTCTTCCTCCGCGTGCTTCGTGTGGTGCTACGCAGACTTCTGTGGCCAAGCGACGCTCAGGGTATGGATGTTTTGCCGACCACGTCCATACTTTGTCCTCAAAGAGGGAAAACTAATTCGCCGACCCCGCCTCCGGGCAGCTCCGGGTGCCGGCGGCCGCGGTCCTGTCCGCGGAGTTCGCGGCCACGGCCCGCGGTGCGGCGGTGTTGACCGTCCGGCGGCGGGGCGGTGTTGACGGTGTGTTGACGGTCCCTCGGCACGGATCCGCCCACGCGCGGTCCGTCGCGTGCGGGCGGACCCCGCTCGGCCGCGGGGTGGAGGAGTGCGGGCCGGGCGCGCCCGCGGCGAAACGGGGTGCCCGGCACCGTACCGGCGTTCGTGCGGTTGTGCGGTGCGCGCCGGGATGTACGGCCGCGGGCCGTCCGCCGCCCGGGCGCGGGTCAGGTCGTTTCGCCGGGCCCGTGGCCGCCGGCTGTGGCCGGAGCCCGTCTGCGGGCGCGGTAGGCCGCGGCTTTGACGCGGTTGCCGCACGCCTCCATGCCGCACCAGGTGCGCCGGGCGCCGCGCGAGCGGTCGAGGTAGATGCGCGTGCAGTCGGTCCGGCCGCACTCCTTGAGGCAGGCCCCGGGGTCGGCGAGCACAGCGATCCCGCTTCTGGCCACGTGGCAGAGCGCCGCGGTGATGTCTCCCGTGACGCGCACCCCCGCGTCGCCGAGTTCGACGGCGGGGACCGGTCCGGCGGCAGCGGCGTTCACGGTGTCGAGGCTGCCCGGGTCGAAGGGCCGGCCGAGCACGCGGTCGAGCGCCAGCCGGTAGACCGCCTCGCGCAGTGACAGCGCGGACTCGAAGTCGGCGGGTCCGGCGGTGACACGGCCGGGAAGCCCGTCGCACTCGGCGACCCACCGCTCGAGGTCCGCGGGGCCGGCCAGAAGGTCGACGGGCCCGTCTCGACGGGACCCCACGGTGCCGGCCAGATCGAGGGCCGGGTTGCCGCTCACAAACGCGAAGTGCACGTCACCATCTTGACCGGTGACGGCACCGGTGGCAAGGTCGTCACCAGTTGAACCGGTGACGGATCGTTACGGACAGGAGAGCGCGCATGGACGCATTCCGCGGCGTCGAGGTCGTCGTCTTCGACGTCCTCGGAACACTGGTGGACGAACACCGCGGGCTCCGGGCGGCGATGCGCGACGCGGTGGCCACGTCCGGCGGAGCGTCCCCCAGTGCCTCCGGCCGTGCGTCGGACGGCGCCTCCGGCCGTGCGTCCGGCCGTGCGTCGGTCGGGGAACTGCTCGGGGTGTGGCAGCGGCATGTAGATCTCCAGCAGCGGCACATGGCGGAGGGGCGCCGCGCGTACGCCGGTACCGATGTGGTCGACGCGGAGGCCGCGAGGCGGGTGGCCGGCCGGGCCGGGCTCACGGACCCGGCGGTCATCGCCCGGCTGGCCACAGCGGGCCGGCGGCTGCCTCCCTGGGACGACTCCGTGGCCGGTCTCGACCGGCTCGCGCGGCAGCTCCCCGTGCTCGCGCTCTCCAACGCCGCCCGTACCGCTCTGCTGCACCTCAGCGCCCGTGCCGGGCTGCGCTGGCACCAGGCGCTGTCCGGCGAATCCGTCGGGGCGTACAAGCCGGCGCCGGAGGTCTACCAGCTCGCCGTCGACACCGCCGGATGCCCACCGGAGCGCGTGCTCATGGTGGCCACCCACGCCTGGGACCTCCGCGGAGCCCGGGCGTGCGGCCTGCGAACCGCCTACGTCCGGCGGCCGGCCGGCGATCCGCCGGCGGAAACCGACGCCTTCGACGGGCGGTTCGACACCCTGGACGACCTGGTCACCGCGCTGACGGCGGGCCGGGACACGGAGTGAGGGGCCGGGGCCCCTCGGGTGTCCGGGAAATCACCGGACGGCTGCGGACGTCGATCACGTCATGACGCAACGCCCCAGGCCTCGCACGCTGTCCGACGAAGCCCTCTCCGGCCTGCTCGGCGGGCAGGAGTTCGGCACGCTCGCCACTGTCAAGCGCAGCGGCCATCCCCACCTGACCACCATGGCGTACAGCTGGGACTCCGGGGCCCGCGTCGCGCGGTTCTCGACGACGGCCGACCGTGTCAAGGCCGGGCACCTGCGAGCCGACCCGCGTGCGGCGCTGCACGTGCAGGGCGGCGACGTCCGGTCGTTCGCCGTGGCCGAAGGCGAGGCCGAGGTCTCCGAGGTCACGACGGTCCCCGGCGACGCGGTCGGCCGGGAACTGCTCGCGATGGTCCCGCAGGACGCGAAGCCGGAGAACGAAGCCGCGTTCCTGGAGCAGCTGGTCGCCGAGCGCCGCGTGGTGGTCCGGTCGAAGGTGCACCATCTGTACGGAACAGCGCTGGACGTCAGCGGCGGTTGGGGCGTCGTCGGCCGGAAACGCGCGGCAGTGCCCGGCCGGCTGCGGAAACCACGCCGGCCAACGGTGCTTCTTCCACGCCGTGCGGCCGAAGCCGCCCTCGCGCACTGGCGGATGAGTTGTTCGGTGCGACCGGGTCACCTGCTGAACAATCCCACCGGTGCTGTAGTCGTCCATGTCAAGGCGCCGGTGACACCGCGGGCGGCACCGATCCGCTAGCGGACGGAGGCTCGGACGAGGACTTCTCCACGACGTCAGCCGGAACCGGCTGCGCGGCGGGGCAAGGCTTGGTCCGGGTCGCGTGGCCCCCGGGACACCGGTTCGTACTCTCGGAATGGAAACGATCGTGGTACGAGTCCGGCGCAGCCTGTTCGCCGTCCCGCGCGACGAGCGGGGCGTTGAGACCGAGTCCCGTCGTGGCGAACACGCCCGCCGCCACCGCGCGTGGCTGCGACGGGCCCGCGGGCCGCTCTCGCTCGTGGTCCTCGCGGCACTGGTCACCGCCTGCGGAAGCGCCTCTTCACCCGACACGCCGTCGTCGCCGACCCGCTCGACCGCTCCGCCGTCGTCGTCCCCGGCCCCGGTCCCGGACGCCGGAACCTCCTCTGAGCCGCCGGCCACATCGGAGCTGACGCGGGACGCACAGGACGCCTTCAAGGCCGCGAAGGCCGAGCACCCGGGGGCGGACCTGGACCAGTGCACCCTCACCACCCCGCTGGACGACACCGCATGCGGAAAGGCGATCACCGCGGCGGACCAGGTCGCCTCCGACACGGCACGGCGCCTGCGGGAGCGCGAGCCCGAGCACGCCGATCTCCTCTACGGCGCGGTTCTCAGCGCGGCCGCCGGTTTCCGGGACACACTCGGACCGCTGCGTGACACGATTCCCTGCTACGGGCTCAGCGACGAACCGCAGCCCCCGCCACCGCTGCACGCGGAGGCGGAGAGCATCTGTGCCGAAGGCGCCGACATCGCCAAGACTGCTTGGGGGATCTTCCTCTCCCAGGTCGAGCCCTGACCCCACGTCCGGATCGCGGCGGGAACGACGCAGGGGGAGGATCCCGGCGGCGGCTCGGGGAACGGCACGAACATCAGCGTGTCGTCGGCAGCGTTCCCGGCGATGCCGACGGAACCACGGTACGCCGGGTGCCGCATCCCGCCGCCCGGCATGACGGGACCGGCACGCGGCACCCGGGCGCGAGCTGCCGCCGTGGTGCCGCGGAGGGCGGGGCCGTCCGCCGGGGTGACGCGGGCCACGCGGGCCTTCCGGCCGGCCGTCCGCGCCGTCCGCGGCGGGCGGCCCCGCCGCCCGGCACGGTCACGACGCCACGGACGCCTCCGTGCCCTCCCGGGCTGGCTCGCCGGCACCTGCCGCGCGCCGGGGGAGCGTCTCCGGACTGCGGTACACGCACCATGTGGTGACGAGCCCGCACAGCACCAGGAAGCCCGCGACGAGCCACGGCCGTCCACCGGCCGTCGTCAGCAGCGCCGCCGCGATCAGCGGGGTGAGCCCGCCGAGCACCGCGGAACCCTGGTAGGCGACGGAGAGCCCGGTGTACCGGACGCTCGGCCCGAACATCTCGGTGAAGAAGGTCGACTGCCCGGCGAACATCAGCGTCGGCCCGAAGATGTACATCGCGATCATGGCGGTCCAGATGAGGGCGGTGGACCGCGTGTCGAGCAGCAGGAAGAACGGATACGCCCCCAGGACCACGAAGGCTGCTCCCGCGAGATACACGGGCCGGCGCCCGACGAGGTCGGTCAGCGCGCCGAACAGCGGGGTCGCCACGATGCCGAGTGCCGAGGCCACGAGCATGGCGTTGAGGGGCACCGTCCGGTCGACGGCGAGCTGCCCGGCGACGTAGGAGATGGCGAAGGCGTTGCCGATGTTCGAGGAGACCGCCTCGGCGATGCGGGCGCCGAAGGTGAGAACGACCGGCCGCGGATTGCGCATCAGGTCGGCCAGCGGGCGCCGGGCCACCGTGTCGGTCTTCTTCAGTCGTTCGAAGTCGGGGGTCTCCGAGATCTTGGCACGGATGAAGAGGCCCACGACCATCAGCACAGCGCTCAGCAGGAACGGCACCCGCCAGCCCCAGGCGTAGAGCTGCTCGTCGGGCAGCCGGGTGACGAGCGCGAAGACGCCGGTGGCCAGCAGGATGCCGGTGGAGGCGGCGGCCTGCGGGACGGAACCCCACAGTCCGCGCCGGTGCAGCGGGGCGTGTTCGACCGTCATCAGCGACGCGCCGCCGTACTCGCCGCCGAGCCCGAAGCCCTGGACGAGCCGCAGCAGCACCAGCAGCAGCGGCGCCAGGTACCCGGCCGTTTCGTACGTGGGCAGCAGGCCGATCCCGAAGGTGCTGGCGCCGACCATCACCAGGGTGGTGAGCAGGGCCTTCTTGCGGCCCACGCGGTCGCCGAAGTGACCGAAGACGATGCCGCCGAGCGGGCGGGCGAGGAAGCCGACGCCGTAGGTGGCGAAGGCGCTGAGGGTGGCCAGTGTGGAGTTGTCCCCGGGGAAGAACAACTTGCCGAGGACGAGGGCGGCCGCGGTGCCGAAGACGAAGAAGTCGTACCACTCGATGAGCGCACCGGCGAAGCTGCCGAACGCCACCTTGGCCATGCGGGGCGGCCGGCCGGCCGGTGGAGTCGCGGAGACCGCGGGGGAGTGGGGCTGGGGACGGGGCATCGGATCTCCTCGTTGAGACGTGATGGCGCTGTGCCGTGGACGCGTCAGTCCCCGGCCGGCTCGGGCCAGCTGATGAGGACTTTGACCTGTTCCGGGTCGTCGGTGGCGGCGAAGGCGTCGGCGGCCCGCTCGACGGGGTGCTCGGCCGTCACCAGGCCGTCGCCGACGGCGGGGTCCGCGGCGATGCGGGCGATCACCGCGTCGATGTCGGCACCCAGGTAGAGCCCGGTGCCGAGGACGTCGATCTCCCAGCGCTGGAGCCGGGCCAGCGGGAGCGGCCGGTCGCCGGAGGGCACGCCCACGACGACCACGGTGCCGCCCGGCACGGCGGCGGCACCGGCCGCGGCCAGGGTGGCGGGGGCGGCGACGCAGTCGAAGACGGTGTCGGCCACTGCCGCACCGGCGGCCCCGGCGGTGTCGAGCACCCGGTCGGCGCCGCCGCGTTCGGCCAGTGCCCGCTTGGCGGCGACGGGTTCGGCGAGGGTGATGTGCCGCGCACCGCGGGCGCGGGCGGCGGCCAGGACGGCGAGGCCGACGGGTCCGCCGCCGATGACCAGGACGCGGCCGAGCCCGTCCGTCACCCGGCCGGCCGCGTGCCAGCCCACGGCGAGCGGCTCGGCCAGGACGGCGCGCGCGGCGGGGACGCCGTCCGGCACCCGGTGGCAGTACCGCTGGTCCAGGACGAAACGGTCCCGGGCGGCACCCGGCACCGCGAACCCGAGCACCTTGGCCGACGGGCACAGATTGGCGCGGCCGGACCGGCAGCGCTCGCAGCCGCCGCAAGTGAGCAGCGGGTTGACGACCACCATGTCCCCGGCGGCGCAGGCGGTGACCTCCGCTCCGGTCGCGACCACGCGGGCGGCGCACTCGTGACCGGTCACCACGGGAGGTGAGACGAAGGGGTGGGCGCGCCGCAGCACGTGTACGTCGCTGCCGCAGATGCCGAGCCGCAGCGGGGCGAGCAGGACGTCGTTCGGGCCGCACGGCCCGGGCGCCGGGCCCTCTTGGAGCTGGATCCGGCCGTCCTCGCCCAGCACGACCTGCCGGACGGTGCCGGAGCCGGGACCGCCGTGGGAATCCCGGGCGGCGGAGGCGGCGACTCCGGGCCCGGTGGCCGCTGCGGGCCGCCCGGCCGTGGCCGGGCGGCCGGACGGGACGTCCGCGGTGTCCGCGGTGTCCGCGGTGGGCCGGGCGGCACCGGTGGTACGGGTGGGGTTCACAGGTTGATCACTCCCTTGACGATGGCTCCCGCGGCGCCGAAGGCCGCGACGGTGAGCACGGCCTGACGGGCCCGGGCGGCGGGGACCCGCCGGGCGGTCAGGGTGCCGAGGACGGCTCCGGCCAGAGTCGCGGCCGCGGCACCGCCGAGCACGGTGGCCGGCAGGGCCGGAAGCCCCTTGGCGGCCAGCGAGCCGGCGTTGAGCAGGACGGAGTACAGCTGCATGCAGGCCACGAAGGAGCGCTGCTCCCAGCCGGTGGCCGCGGCGTAGAGGGTCACGGCGGGCCCCCCGATACCCGCCGTGACGTTCATCAGCCCGGACACCGCGCCCGTGCCGGCCGCGCCGCCCCGGCCCCGCAGGCACGCGGGGCGGGGGAAGCGGTGCAGGGCGGCGAGCGCCGCCAGGACGAGGAGGCCCTCGCCGATCAGCAGCGGCGGACCGGGCAGCGAGGCCGCGAGGAGGGCGCCGAGCGGCAGGACGGCGAGCGCGGGAACGGCCAGCGGCAGCACCCGGCGCGGTTCGACGCGGCTCCACACGGCCGGCAGGACGGCCAGGCCGGCCAGCAGCGAGAGCAGGTTGGCCAGCCGTACGCCCTCGACGGCGCCCAGCAGCAGCGTCAGCAGCGGGCCCGCGACGAGCGTGAAGCCGAGGCCGGTGACGCGCTGGGTACAGGCGCCGGCCAGCACGCTCAGCACGAGCAGCGCGGTCGTGGTGACCGTCATGCGCTCTCCTCCCCGCGGTCCGCGCGGTGTCCCGCGGCACGGTGACCGCTGTCAGCGCCCGGCGACGGCGGCGTCGACGATCTCGCCCAGCTCGCGCAGCCGGGGGACGGCGTGTTCCCGCAGGGCGGCCGGGATGTCACCGGCGCCGACGACCTGCCGCCAGACCGCGCGCCCGGCGAGAAAGCCGGAGGCGCCCTCCTCGCAGGCGAGCCGGACGGCGCGCGGGAACAGTTCGTGCGGCACACCGCTGGAGAGCACCACCCACGGGCTGCCGATGGTGTCGGTCAGCTCCGCGCAGCCCCGGCGCACGGCTGCCTCGTCGCCCTCGCCGTGCAGCGGGACCTCCGCCTTGTACAGGTCGGCGCCGAGTCCGCCGAGTTCGCGGGCGGCGGCGAACACACCGTCGTTCCACTCCGCGGAGGTCCACGGGGAGCCGTCGCGGGAGGTGCGCGAGACGGGTTCGAGGATGCTGATCAGGCCGGCCTCACGGGCCATGGCGACGAACCGCCGGGTCATCTCCACACGCGGGGCGGGGTCCTCGTCCGGGCGCCACAGCACCAGGAGCTTGAGGGCGACACCGCCGACGGAGGAGACCCAGGCCGGTGAGACCGCCGGGTCGATCTCGACGCGTGAGACGAACTCCTTGTCGTCACCGATGAGTTCGTCGACGGCGGCGATCAGGCCGCAGCCCGGCGCGATGGCATCGGCCGCGAGCACCGGCTCCAGGGCGAACTGCCGCTCCAGCAGGACGGCGGACGCGTGCGGCGTCAGCGCCCGTACGGTCTCGATCTTGAAGTCGGTGATCTGCTGGTCGGTGACCGGCCCGGACTGGTGCTCGGCGAACATCGCTCGCAGCGCCTCGCGCTGGTCCACGGCGAGCATCGCGAACCCTCCGGAGGGGCGGGCGATGGCGGACAGGTCGCGGGCGGTGGCGGTGGCGGTCATGGTGCTCCTGGCTTCTCGGTTCGGGCGCGCGCGGCGTGCGGGCGCCGGTCTGGGGGTCTGGGGGCCTGGGGCCTGGGGGATCGGTGACGCGGTCCGCGGTGTCGCGGCGGACCGGGAAAGGGGCGGAGGGGGGTCGGGGAGGGCCGGGCCGCGGCCGGGGACGGCCGGGACGGTCTCAGCCGACTGTCGCGACCGTCTCAGCCGGCCGCCGGGACCGTCTCAGCGGACCGCCGGGGCCGCCAGTGGCGCGGCCGGTACCCGGGCGGCGAGCTCCCGGGTCTCGGTGTCGCCGGGGATGCCGCTGCGTCCGTCGAGGCCGCGGCAGGACAGGGCAGCCGCGGCGTTGGCGTAGGCCAGCGCGTCCGGGAGGGCCCGGTCACGGGCGAGTGCGGCGACGAGGGCGCCGTGGAAGACGTCCCCTGCGCCGAGGGTGCTGCGGACGGTCACGTCGCGGTGGCCTGGGACGTGGTGGGTGCCGTCGGGCCCGGCCGCGTACGCGCCGTTCGGGCCGTCGGTGGCGACCACCAGCCGGGCCCCGTCGGCGCGGGCCGCGGCCAGCAGGGCGAGCGGGTCCGCACCGGCGGCCCGGTCCCCGTAGACCTCGCGCAGCGCGGCCAGCGTCGGGACGTACACGTCGACGATCGCGGGGCACCGGCGCGGGCCGAGGTTCCCGGCGTCGTAGCTGACCAGCGGGCGCGGGGCGGCCTCCGGGAGGGTGCCCAGCAACTCCTCGACGGCCGGCAGGCCGACATGGTCCACGTGCACCAGCCGGGCGGCGAGGACGGCCTCGGCGGCCGCGGTCCCGGGCGCCAGCCGCAGCTCGGGGCCCGGCCGTACGCAGATGGCCCGGGAGGCCCGGGGCCGGTCGACGAGGACCACGCAGGCCCCCGAGGTGTGACCGGGCAGGGCCGCGACGCCCTCGGTGCCGACGCCTTCCGCGGCGAGGCCCGCGCGGATCAGCTCCGCCTCCGGGTCGGTGCCCACGGCGGCGACGAGGGAGGCCCGGAGGCCGAGGCGGGCGGCGGCGACCGCGCCGGTGGCGGCGGGACCGCCGCCGGCGGTGCACAGGGCTTCGGCGACGACGCGGCCGTCGGCGTCCGGCAGGCGGGGCAGTTGAACGACCGTGTCCCAGGTCGCGAGCCCCACGAACGTGACGTCCACGGTTACTCCAGATGTTCGTTTCCTAACAACCGTTGCGAGGACGTTAACGGCGAGGCACAAGAGCGTCAATGCCTTGTCCGAGAAATGACATACGAGCTGAGCGCTGCCAGAAGTTCGGGACAGGGGGCTCAAGTCCGCGTCGATGGATGGTAGTTTTCCAACATGCAGCGCACAGCAGAGGGGAGCGACGCGGTGATCTCAGGCGCCATGCGGTTCGAGGCCGCCCCGGCCCGCCGCCGGGCCATCCTGGAACGGGTCCGCAGTACGGGATTCTGTTCCATCGCGGACCTGGCCGGGGAGCTGGCCGTATCGGAGATGACGGTCCGCCGCGACGTACGGCGGCTCGACGAGGCCGGGGAGGTACGGGTCGTCCACGGCGGTGTGAGCCTGCCGCCCGGTGAGGACTACAGCACCCGGGCACACGAGAACCCCGGCCCCAAGACGCTCATCGGGCAGGCCGCCGCCGCTCTGGTCGGACCCGGTGACACCATCGCCGTGGACGCCGGCACCACCGCCCACGCCCTGGTCGACGCCCTGCCCGCGGATTTCGCGGGCAGCGTCGTCACCCACTCCGTACCGGTGATGCAGGCCCTGCTGGAGCGGCCGGAGAGCCGGTGCGTGGGCCTCGGCGGCGATCTCTACCCGCCGAGCCGGGCGTTCGTCGGCCCCGCCACCGTCGAGGCCGCGGCCCGGCTCCGGGTCCGCTGGTGTTTCCTCGGCGCGGCGGCCGTCGACGAGCGCGGCTGCTACGGCGCCTACGACCTGGAACGGCCCACCAAACAGGCCCTGATGGACATAGCCGACCATGTCGTACTCCTCGCCGACGCCGGGAAGTTCCTCAGCTCGGCCCCGGTGCTGCTGGAGCGCCTCGACCGGTTCCACACGCTGGTGACCGACACCGAGCCGCCCGCCGCGATCCGCCGGGCCCTGGAGGCCAACGGCACCGCCCTCGGCGTCGCCGCACCGGCCGGGGCAGGCGTATGACCGCGTCCTCGCCCGTATCCGGCCTCTTGTCCTCGCCCGGCACCGCGCCTTCGCCCGGCACCGCGCGCGAGCCCTCGCCCGCGCCCCTGACCCTGCCCGTCGACGAGATCACCGTCAGGGTGCTGGCCGTCCCGCTGCGCGAGCGCGTCCCCATGTCGTTCTCCTCGCTCACCGCGCGCCGCACGGTCCTGGTGACCCTCCGCTCCGGCGACCTGTACGGCACCGGGGAGAGCTGGGTCAACCACCCCGACTGGGGCTGGCGCGAACGCCTGGCCACCCTGGACGGAATCCGCCCCCACGTCCTGGGCGCCGACGCCGCGGACCCGCCCGCGCTCATGACGGACCTCGCCGCCCGGCTGCACGGCGTCGCCCGGCAGTGGGGCGCCCCCGGCCCGCTCTGGCAGGCGCTCAGCGGCATCGACATGGCCGCGTGGGACCTGCTCGGGCAGGCCCGCCGGGCACCGCTGGCCACCCTGCTCGCCGAACGCGCGGGGCACCGCGGCCCGCTGCCCGCCGCGGTGCCGGCCTATGGCAGCGGCGTCGGCCCCACCGATGTGACACGGCTGACCGAACGGGCCCTGGAACAGGGCCTCGGCGCGGTGAAGATCAAGGTCGGCTTCGGCGAGGAGACCGACCTGGCCACCGTCCGGGAGGTCCGGGCCGTGGCCGGGCCGGACCTCCCCGTCTTCGCCGACGCCAACCAGGCGTGGGACCTGCCGACCGCGGAACGCATGTGCGGGCTGCTCGGCGCGTTCGGCATCGAGTGGTTCGAGGAACCGCTCGCCGAGGACCGCCCCGCCGAACTGGCCGAACTCGCCCGCCGCACCGGCGTCCGGCTGGCCGGCGGCGAGAACGTCTACGGAGCGGAGGCCTGCGCCGGGTACGCCGCACTGCCCGGCCTCGCGCACTTCCAGCCCGACCCCGCCAAGACCGCGGGCGTCAGCATGAGCGACACCGCCGGCCGGCGGCCCGGGACGGCCCGGCTCAGCCCGCACTGCTACAGCGCCGCCCCCGGCCTGGCCTCGGGCGTCCAGCTGGTCGCCGCCGCGCCCCGGCCCGGACTGGTCGAACTCGACCTGCGGCCCAACCCGTTGCGCACCGGCATCGCCACCGGCCCCCGCCTCACCTCCGGCGGCACCCTCACCGTTCCCGCCGGCCCCGGCCTCGGACTCGACTACGACCCCGGGGCCGTCGACCGCTTCACCACGTACCGCACGACCAGCACAGAGACGGAGCCCCTGCCATGCTGACCCCGGATGTCCTCCCCGGTGCCCTGCTGCCCGCCCCCGAGCACGGCGACGTTCCGCTCACCGTCACCGATCCCGCGAGCGGCGCCGTCGTCGCCCAGGTCGCGGGTGTCCCCGCCGCCGTGGCCGCCCGTGCCGTGACCGCCGCCCACGCCGCCGGGCCGGGCTGGGCCGCGACCCCCACCGCCCGGCGCGCCGAGGCGCTGCGCGCGATAGCCGCCGACCTGCGGGCCGCCGCCGAGGAGACGGGTGAGGGTTCCCTCGCGCTGCTCGTCACCCGGGAGACCGGCAAGCGGCTGGCGGAGTCACGCGCCGAGATCGGCTTCTCCGCCGCCTTCTTCGACTGGTTCGCCGAGGCGGCCCCGCACGCGGACGGCAGCGCCGAGGACCCGGTGGGCCTGCCCGGCCGCCGCTTCACGGTGCGGCGGGTGCCGCTGGGTGTGGTGGCCGCGGTGACCCCCTGGAACTTCCCGCTGTCCATCCCTGCCAGGAAGGCCGCGGCCGCCCTGGCCGCGGGCTGCACCGTGGTGCTGAAGTCCAGCGAACTGGCCCCGGCCTCCGCCCTGCGGCTCGCCGAGATCTGCCTGCGCCATCTGCCGGAGGGCGCGCTGACCGTGGTGGCCGGTGACGGGGCCGGGCTGACCGGTGCGCTGGTCGCCGACCCCCGGGTCGCGGCGCTCACCTTCACCGGCTCGACCCGGGTCGGCGGGATCGTGGCAGGCCGGGCCGCCGCCCGTTTCCTGCCCGCGGTGCTGGAACTCGGCGGCCGCGGCCCGTTCCTGATCACCGAGGACGCCGACCCGGAGGCGGCTGTCGAGGCGCTGATGGTCGCGAAGTTCCGCAACAACGGCGCCTCCTGCATCGCCGCCAACAACGTCTGCGTGCACCGCAGCCAGTACGACACCGTGCTCCGGCTGCTCGCCGAACGCGTCGAGAAGCTGCGCGTGGGCGACCCCGCCGACGACTCCGTCGACCTGGGACCGGTCATCAGCCGGACCGAACAGGACCGCCTCAACGGCCTGGTCACCGGCGCCGAACGGGCCGGCGCCCCGGTCCGGTACGGCGCGCCGGTCCCCGGGCAGGGCACCTTCGTGCGGCCCGCGGTCGTGGAGTGCCACGACGACCTCGACCTGTGGACCGGTGAGATCTTCGGCCCGGTCGTGGCGATCCGTCCGTACGAGGACGAGGACCGGGTGGTCGACGAGATCAACGGCTGGGGTTACGGCCTGGGCGGCTACGTCTGCGCTCCGGCCGACCGCGCCCGCGCTCTCGCGTCGCGGCTGCGCATCGGCATCGTCGGCATCAACAACGGAGCGCCCAACCACCCCCGGGTCCCCTTCGGCGGCTTCGGCGCGAGCGGTCTGGGCCGCGAGGGGGGTGTCACGGGCTTGCTGGAGTTCACCACGGAGCAGACTCTGAGCGAGTAGCCGGAGCCGTACCGCGACGCCCGCGACCCCACGGGCCCCGGCGGACGCACATCACATCCGACCGGGAGGTCCCCGCATGGCGAGCAGGTTCACCGAGCTGGCGATCGACTGTGCCGATCCCGGCGGTCTGGCCCGGTTCTGGTGCTCGGTCCTCGGCTACGAGGTGAAGGAGGAGGGCGACGGGGTCGTCACCATCGACTCCCCCGAGGCGCCGGAGGGCGCGAGGAGCCCCGGGCCGGTGCCGCCGGCGTTGACCTTCGCCCGCGTGCCCGAGGGCAAGACCGTCAAGAACCGGCTGCACATCGACGTCAACCCCGCCGACCGGGAGCAGGACGAGGAGGTCCGCCGGCTGCTCGACCTGGGGGCCCGGCACGCCGACGTCGGCCAGAACGGCGGCGAGAGCTGGGTGTGCCTGGCCGATCCGGAGGGCAACGAGTTCTGCGTCCTCGCGAGCCGCCGCCCCTGAAGACCGGAGGCAGCCCGGCGCCGCCGTCCCCGGTGCCGGAGCCGCCGCGCCGGAGCCGCCGCTGTCCCCGGTGCCGGAGCCGCCGCCGCGCACCGGAGCCGCTTCCGGTCGTCGGCCCGCGCGGCCGCCCGTCCACGGGCGAACGCGCAGGAGCCCCGCGCCATGACGGTACGGGGCTCCTCCGCCACCGCACGCACACCGTGCGGATCGGGGACCGTCACACCGGGCGGCCCCGGGGAGCGTCGAGCCGGGGCGCCGCCCGGCCCGCCGGGCACCGTTCGCGCGGGAATCGCAACAAGATCGTCCCCCCGGGGCAGCGCCTGCGAAGGCACGGCGGCGGCCCGGGTGTGCGGGTGTCGTCAGTGCGATCCGGATCCGGGCTGTCAGTAGTTGACGTAGCCCCACCAGCTCGGGGAGCGCCAGGCGCAGTAGCCCATGGTCGCGGGAGTGACGGAGATGTTGCGCGCGACCCCGGCATGGCACTGGTCCGCCGTCGAGTACGACGACAGGCACCGGTAGCCCGGTGAGGCGGCCGGTGCGCCGGACGGGCAGGACAGGATTCCGGCCGGGGACATCGGTGCCGGTGCCGGTGCGGCCTGGGCCGGTGCGGTGACGGTCCCCAGAACGAGCGCGGCACCCACCCCGGCACCCGCGAACAACGTGCGAACAGTCATGCTGTTTTCCCTCCAAGGAGTGAACAGGAGCCGCCGGCACATCGGACGGTGCCGGCCGCGCCACGAGTCTGGCCACGGCGCTGCTGCGCGGGTAGGAGGATCGGCTGTCCCGGACGGTCCGCGGATTGTCCCGGACAGCCCCGGCACCGTCGGACAAGCTGTCCGGGCAGCTCAACGGCCCACAGCCGGGTCGCGGTCACCGATCGCCGCGCGCCGCGGAATCCCTGCCGCAGCGTCAGGCGGCCGGGCCTGCCGGCTCGTCGTACCGCCCGGCGTCCGGCATGCAGCCGTCTCCCGGCGTCGTCCGGATCCGCGTCCGCCCGTCCGTCCGCCCGTCGCCCGGCACAGCCGGCGGCGGCCCGCTCACATGGCGCGCAGGCCCCGGTCGGCAAAGGCGATCAGCCACTCGAAGCTCTCGTCGATGTCGGCGCTCCACCGGAAGCCGTCGGCCGCCTGGAGCGTGGCGAAGCCGTGGCAGAGGCTGCGGAGCAGGCGCAGGGCGTGGTCCACGTCGGACTCCGCGATCTCGTAGCCGCGCAGCACCGCCGTGAACGCGCCGAGCAGGCGTTGGCCCGCGGCGGCCGCCGGATCGTCCGGGCCGGACGGTTCCACGCCGATCGTCGCGGCGTAGCGGCCGGGGTGCTCCACGACGAAGGCCCGGAAGGCGCGCGCCGCGGCCGCCAGGGCGTCACGGCCCGCGTACCCCTGGACCGCGGCGCCGACGGCGTCGGCGGCCTGGCTCAACGCCAGGGCCGCGATGCGGCGGTTGAGGTCCTCCAGGCCGGCCACGTGCTTGTACAGGGACGGGGTGCGCACGCCGAGCCGCTGGGCCAGTGAACCCATCGTCAGATGGGCGAAGCCCGTCTCGTCGGCGAGGGCGGCACCGGCCGCGACCACGGTCTCCGGGTCCAGCCCGGCCCTAGGCACGGGCGGCCTCCGAGCGGAGGAAGCCGAGCAGGAGCGAGACCACCCGGTCCGGGAACTGGTCGTGCGGGTAGTGCCCGGAGCCCTCGATCAATTCGAGGCGGCCGAGACCGGAGGGCAGGGCGTCCACGACCGCCGAACCCTCGGCGTGCGGGTCGGCCCAGTCGGGGTCGAGCGTGCCCATCACGACCAGGACCGGGCAGCGGACGTTGCCGAGCTGCGCGCCGGCGTCGGTGGGGGCGCTGCGGCCCATGCCCCGCAGGGCCTTCATCCGGCCCGGCTCGCGCAGCAGGGTGTCGACGCGGTCGAGCCGTTCGTCCCAGTCGGCCGGCTTCACGCCGGGGTAGGCCACGCGGAGGTACGAGCGCCAGAGCGGCACGCTCCCGAACAGGCCGGTGCCGAGCAGCCGCAGCATGCCCCGCCGGAAGCGCTTCACCCGCAGGTCGCCGAGGCGGACGGACTGCTTGCGGGTGAAGGGTGCCAGCTCGACCACCGCGGTGATCTGCGCGGGTTCCCGCGCCGCGGCGATGGTGGCGGCGCCGCCGGAGACCGAGTGGCCGACGAGTACGGCCGGGCCGCCGAGCCGGCGGATCACGGCGAGCAGATCGCCGGCGATGGCGGTGCGGCTCCAGGCCGGCCAGTCGACGCCGGACTCGCCGCAGCCGCGCAGATCCACGGCGGCGACCCGGTAACCGGCCGCGACCAGCGGCGGGATCACGGCACGGTACGCGGCACGGCTGTCGCCCATGCCGTGCGCCAGGACGATCAGCGGCCCGGAGCCGGCCACCTCGTAGGCGATCGTGCCGCCGCCGGTGTCGAGGTACTCCGTCATGACATCCCCCAGATTTGGCTAATGTAATTAGCCTAAAGCTAATTACATTAGCCGTCCCTGTCAATGGCGGTCCTCCCGGCACGGCCGGCAACGGTCAAGCGCCGCGGAAGGGGTGACGGGTGCGGGCCGAGGGCGGGTGCGGGGGAACCGGGCATCCGGCGCTCGCAGGGACCCGGCCCGCGCCGCGCCGAAGCCGAGTGCCGTGCCCGCGACCGGAGTGACGGTGATGCCGTCGCGGGTGACCGGTTCGCCGTGGGCGGCTGTCACCGAGGCCCGGGCACCGAGCCGGCCGGCCAGGCGTTCCAGGAGGGTGGGGGGAGGCGTGGGCCGCGGTGAGGTCCGTGAGCGGAACGGGTGCGGGGGCGTCACCGGGGCCGTTCACGCGGGGCCTGCTGTGCGGGCCCGCTCGGCGGTGCAGAGGATGTGTGTCGCGGCCGGGGACGGGACACGGGCCGCGGGGAAGGCGAACTTCTCCAGGTGTGTGACGGTGAAACCCGCCGCGGTGACGGCGGCTTCGGTGTCCCGGCCGGTGTGACAGCCGCCGCACAGCAAGGGCCACACGGTGGCGTCCACGACGCGCTGGACGCGGCGCATGACGGGTGAGTCCGCCCGGACGTGTTCGAAGCAGCGCAGTTGTCCGCCCGGGCGCAGGACCCGGTGCAGCTCGGCCAGGACGGCCGCCTGGTCGGGCACGGAGCACAGGGCCATGCAGACCACGGCCGCGTCGAACGAGGCGTCGGGGGCGGGGAGGCGCTCGCCCCGGGCGTCGGTGACCTCGATGATGACCGGCGCGGTGCGGGCGGCCTCCGTGGCGAGGGCGCGCAGGTGCGGTTCCGGTTCCACCGCGGTGAGGCGTTCCACCTCGGGCGGGTAGTGCGGGAAGTTCAGGCCGTTGCCCGCGCCGATCTCGATCACCCGGCCGGACAGCCCGGCCAGCAGGCGCGTGCGGTACTCGGTGACACCGGCCTTCTCCAGTGCCGGACCCGCGATCCGGGCGTAGAAGCGGGCGAACAGGGGATGCCGGAGGTCTGGCTGGGCCATTGCTGGTCACCGTCTTCCTCTGCGGTACAGGAGGGCTATCATGATGTGTGGAGGTCCTACACAGTGAAGTCACTTCACGATACCCCGGGGGAGCAGTCGCCCGCCGGCCACGCGCTGGACCGGATGTTCGAACTCGCCGAGACGCTCGGGGCGCTGATGGAGCGCGGCATGGCCGAGCGTGGCGTCAGCCGGGCCCGCGCGGGCCTGTTGTGGGCGCTCTCGCACGGCGGGCCGATGACGCAGCGCGCACTCGCCACCCGGCTGGGCGTCACACCGCGCAATGTGACCGGCCTGCTGGACGCCCTGGAAGGGGACGGGCTGGTCCGGCGCGAGCCCCACCCCACGGACCGGCGCGCGCTGCTGGTGTCCCTCACCGGCAGGGGGCGGTCGCTGACCGCGGCACTGCGCTCCGGCCGTGACGAGATGGCTGCCGGTCTGTTCACGGGCATGCCGCGGGAGCAGGTCGCGGCCTTCACGGCAGGGCTGGAGCTGGTGATCGAGCGACTGCGGGCCGCCGCGCCGCCCGGCTGCTGATCAGCCGTCGGACCGGGGCGGAAGGGTCTGCGTGATTCGCCACAGGCGGCGGGGCAGGTCACCCTCCTCGAACGCGTACACCTCGTCGAGGAACCACCCCGCGGCCAGGGAGTCGACGAGGGCGCGGTCGAAGAAGTGCACCGCGAAGCCCCCGTGCTCGAAGATGCCGTCGCCATGGGCGGTGCCCGCGTTGTAGTGGGCGTCGCCGGTGTGCCGGACCGTGTGGACCAGGCGGCCGCCGGGGCGCAGGACGCGGCGGATCTCGCCGGTCAGGGCGTGGATCTCCCGCGTGGAGAGCGCCATGCACAGCAGCATGTGCGCGAAGACCGCGTCGACCGAGTCGTCCGGCAGCGGCAGCGGGTCCCGCACGTCGTGCACGGCGGTGGTCACCCGCTCGGCGACGCCCAGGCGCCCGGCGGCCTCCCGCAGCTGCTCCAGCCCGCTTTCGCTGAAATCGAAGGCGCGGACGGTGAAACCGCGCCGGGCGAAATACAGTGCGTCGCGCCCGTGCCCGGCGCCCAGTTCCAGCACGCGGGTGGCGCCGACGGCCCGGAAGGCGTCGACGGCGTACCGGGCCGCGTCGGAGGGGTCCTCCCCGTACATGACCGGATGGGTGGTGTACGTCTGCTCCCAGTGCGCGCGCTGCGCGTCGGCCGGCTCGTTGCCGTCCCGTCGTTTCTGCTGGGGCATCGTCACTTCCCGTCCGTCCCGGTCGCCCGGTGCCGGGAGACGAGCACCAGCCTATGTCTCTCCGGGGCCCCCTGCCCGGGATCCGGCGGGCCGACGGGCAGGGCCGGTGCGGTCACGGGGGAGGTGCGCCTCGTGAGCGCGGGCGCGCCGGTCGAAGGGCCGGGGGCCGGTACTGCCGCTGCGGCCGGGGCCCGACGCCGAGGCTCTGGCCTGCCTGCACGCACGCCTGCACGCGGGCGGAGCAGAGCCCGCTGACGGCCTGGGGCAGCGTCGCGGCAGGCCGCCGCGGTCAACGGCGTCGGGGCAGGAGGGACTTGCCGGTCCGGTGCCGGCGGCCTCCGGCTGATGCCCGAAGCGCCGCACAGGGGACGCGGCTGGGGGCGGTCGGAGGCCGCGTCGGGGGAGGGGTACGGAGCCTCGCCGGGCCTCGGGCTTCGGGGCGCGCCCTTCACCCGGTGTCGTCGTCGCAGGCCGGGTGGAACGCCGTCGGGTCCGCCTCGGGCATGGACTCGGGGGTTCTCCGGCCGGTGCGTTCGGCCACCTTCGTGTACTGCCGGTTCCGGTCGTCGAGTCCCGCGTCGAGGCCCTCGCCGCTGCCGAGGCGGGCCGTGGTCGAGTAGACGCCGTCGCCCTCGTGGCCGTAGACGGCGAGGTCCGGGAAGCGGTCGTGATTGTGGTCGGCGACGGTGACGGCACGCGGCTCGGTCAGTTCCACCCCGTGATCGCTCTGTCCGCGTCCACGCGCCGAGAACGGGCCGAGCCGCAGTTCGGAGACGTCCGGCTGCAACGGGTCGTCCCCGGCGGGCGCGTCGACGGCGGTGATGAAGAGGTCGTTCCAGCCGTCCTGGTCGAAGTCGGCCACGACGGCCAGCACGTGGTGCGCGTCCTCACCGTCGTCCCCGGCCAGGTCCCGGGGCCCTGCCTTCGTCTCCCGCCCGTCCTCGGCCCCGAAGGTGATGGTCAGGCCGGCACCGGTCAGGGAGGGCGGGGAGACACGGTCGGCCGTGCCGTCGGCGTCGAGGTCGGCCACCAGACCCCCGGCGGGGGTCACACAACTTTCCGGCGCGGGCCCGGCGGTCGGACGCGGAGGCGGATCGCCTCGGTCGTCGCCGCATCCGGCCACCAGAACAGCCGACGCGGCGAGCGCCAGCGCGCGGCACACCCGCCCCCGTGTGCCTCCTCCGCCGTGCATGGCGCAACTGCCTTTCCCCGGAGCCCGATAGCAGGGCAGATCCTATGGGTGACGGTGACGAGGGGACGCACCGGCTGCGGGCGCTTCGCCGCCGGCGCGCACCACCGGCCGCGCACCACCGGCCAGGCACCACCGGCCGCGCGGCGGCCGGGGCACGGCGGCCGGGAGCGCGGCACTCCGGCGGCACACCGAGGCCCCCGGCCGACAGCCCCGGGCACGGAACCGGCCGCGCCGCGGCTACCCGTGCTCGTCCGTGTAGTGCGCGCGCAGCAGGTCGGCGCCCCAGTCGTGGCGGACGTGCCGCCAGACCGAGTGGGCGTGGTTGCCGTCGTCCTGGGTGTTGTCGTACTCGATGAGGAAGTCCGGGGCGCGGACGCAGTAGTAGTGCCGGTCTCCGGGCGCGAGGCCGCCGGCCCAGGAGAAGGAGAGGGCGTGCAGCCCGCCGGCCACGGTGTCGGACCAGCACTCCTCGGCGTACGCCGCGGGCGCGCGGTCGAAGTAGCGGCGTACCAGGCTCTCCAGCGACCGCTGCTGCCCGGGTGTCATGTCACCGTGGGGCAGACCCGCGGGCAGCAGGTCCGGGTCGGCGAACGGGTCGGTGCGGGTGAGGATGTCGTCCGGCGGCGCGGCGGAGAAGAGCGCCTTGGCCCGCCGGCCGGCGTCGAGGTCCGTGACCAGGGTCCGCGCCGAGTCCTCCTCCGCCCCCAGCAACCGCCGGCCGGCCTGCGGACCGTCCGGGAGCCGCGCGGGCTCCGCACCGACGAAGTGCGGCGTCACCCGCATCCCCGCGGCCGTGATCACGACGTGTACGGCCAGGTGGTGGCCGTTCATCCGCCAGCCCCACGGGCCGTCGCCGTCGGGGTCGCCCAGCAGCCGCACCCAGTAGCGGTCGGCTCCCGTGGCGCCGGCCCTGGCGCGGCGGTACCGCTCCACCTCGATCGCCCCGCGCGCCAGCTCCGCCCCCGGTGCGCTGTGCGCCGCGGCCAGCAGGGCATCGACGGCCTCGCGCTGCCGGACGCCGAGGCCCTCGGTGGACAGCCCCGGGCGCGGACCCGGCAGATACGTCCACTCCCGCAGCCCGGGCGCGTCCAGCCGGCCGGGACCCGCGCGCAGCTCGCGTACCTGCTCCGGCTCCAGAACGGACAGCAGGGCACGCACCGCCTCCCGCATCTCCGCGACCGCAGCCCGCCATGAAGATCCGCCCACCATTGCTCCTCCCCCTCGGCGCCCGCTCCGGCGCACCCGCAGGGGACTGTGCCGACCCCTGTGGTCCATGGTGCGCCATCCTGCCCGGTCCGGCTCCCGGCCGTCCCCGGGGCTGCTCCGATCGGCGGGCTCCGCCCGGAGCCCCGGCCGTGTCGCGGAGTCGCGGCTGCGTACGCGCCTGCACCCCGGCGCTCGCGGGAGTCGTCGCCGAGGCGAACGCGTCCCGCGCGGCAGCGATGAGCGCGATGTCGACGACCGCGGCAAGCGGCCCCCGCGGTGGCACCGGCCGACCGGAGCGCGATCGCGCGTGCCCGCCGTGCGGGGTCGAGGAACACCGCGCGAATGCCGCCGATCACATCGGGGATGTCGCGCGGAACGGCCGCGCTCGTTGATCGCACAGCGTCGGGTTCACGGCCGTGTGTCGTGCGCCGGCAGGGGCCGCAGCGCGGGCCAGCGTTCCAGCAGCCGTGCGGCCAGGGCCGCGCTGAGGCGGCCGAGTGCGCGCAGCCGGTCGTGGTCGCGGGTGAGGCCGGCGACCACGCCGAGCCGGTGGACGAGGCGCTCGCGCGCGGAGACGCGGCCCCACCGGAAGTCTTCCGCCGGCACCCGTGCGAGGTGGTCGGCCGATTCGCGGTGGGCGCGCTCGACGAGCGCGTCGCCACGGATCAGCCACCCCGCGCAGGCGTCGGCGAGGTCGCCGGGGACATCGGTGCCGGTGAGGTTGCGCCAGGTGGCGCGGTAGACGTCCTCGGCTTCCGCGAGCGGCGCGGCCGTGACCGACATCGCGCACCAGCAGGTCGGGAACCCGATGCGGACGTAGGCGAGTTCGACCAGGCCGTTGCCCAGTGAGGCCTGCTCGAAGTCGACGAAGCGGACGCCGTCGGGGGTGTGCAGGTCGTTCCCGGGGCAGGGGTCGCCGTGCAGCAACGCGTGATGACGCGTGGGACCGAGCCGGTCGATCAGGCCGGCGAGTTCGTTCGGCACCGCGGGTGCGACGGGGACGTCGAGTGCCCGGGCGAGGGCGGTGAAGGACTCGGCGTCGGCGGCCCGGGGACCGGACCAGGCGGGCAGCGTGCCCGCGTCGGCCGGACCGGTGAGCGCGTGCAGCCGGGCGAGGGACTCGGCGTAGCCGGGCATCCAGTCGTCGGCCGCGCCCACGTCCTCCAGGTGTTCCAGGACCATCACGCGGGATGCCGGGTCCGTTCCGAGCAGCGTGGGCGCGACGGCCGGCCGGGTCGCCCGCGCGGCGAGCCGCAGCGCGGCGACCTCCCGGGCGTAACGCGCGTCCCCGTCGGCGCCGCTTCCGCCCCGGCCGGTGATCTGTTTGACGATCACCCGTTCGCCACCGCGCAGCCGGGCCTCCCAGACCCGTGAGCGCGGGCTGCTGTCCAGGAGTGCGGCCGGCGTGGGGGTGCCCAGTACGGAACGCAACGCGTCGCTGATCGGCACCCGGGGCGGCATGGCGGCCAGCGTAGGCCGCTCCGGGCACGCTGCGCACCACGGCACGTCCTTCGCCGCGGCACCGGGCGGTGCGCGTGACCGCGAGCCGGCCGCGGGGACATGAGCCGGTCGCGGGGACCAGGCACATGGTGTGAGAACACACAGGCCGTTCCCTGCGCAGTTTCGGGGCCGCTGGAGGTCGCCCACGACTTTTCCCGGCGGCTCGGCGGCGGCCGAGGCGCTGCGCAAGCGCATCGAGGCCGGTCCGCCCGAGCGGCCCGGATCCCGGGCCGGCATCCGGCATCTCGTACTGACGCACGATGCCCGCCCCGGCAGAACCGGGGCGGGCATCGGAACCGCGGCTCAGGCGGGGGTGATGTTCTCCGCCTGCGGGCCCTTCTGGCCCTGGGTGATGTCGAAGTTCACCTTCTGGCCTTCCTGCAGTTCACGGAAGCCGGAGGCGTTGATGTTCGAGTAGTGGGCGAAGACGTCGGGGCCGCCGCCGTCCTGCTCGATGAAGCCGAAGCCCTTTTCCGCGTTGAACCACTTGACGGTTCCGCTGGCCATGTGTCCTCCAAGGGGACTCGAAGTCGGTTCCCGCACCGTGCGGGATCCGGAGGTGGTCGTCCTGGTCCTCAGAGACTCTGAACAGCAAGCTGCCCGCGAACTCGCGTTCACGGGCGGTACTTCGGAACCATGACTGCTGACGTCGACGCTACACGGACCAGTGCCGTCGAAGCTACGGTGCCGGGGCACATACCCTGGCCGTGGCTTCGTCACGCCGCGCCCGGCAGCCGGACCGCGCGGGGCTCGTCGGCCGGTCCGCGGGGTCAGTCCCGGGTGCAGGCCGGGTAGGCGGAGCCGCGGTGGCAGCGGCGGTGGTCGAGCCGGGAGACCTTCACCTTCGTGTGCTCACCGTCGGCCGTGCGTACGGTCAGGGTGTGCAGTCGGCCGACGCCCGTGTAGACGGAGTGTTTGTCGACGACGCGCCCGGCCGGCCCGGTGTCCGGGCCGCACGCGGTGACGAGACCGAGGAGGGCCGCGACGATCGCGGTGTGTCGCTTCATCAGGTGATCCCCCGTGTGCGCGGCCCGGCGGTCACCCCGCCGGGGTCGTCCGCTCCGTCGGCGCGGCGGTGCCGCCCGCGGTGGCACCAGGAATGTGACCTTGACGACTACAACACCGCCGGAGTTGTTCAGCAGGTGATCCGGCCGCGCCGAACAACTCCTTCTCCGTCCCGTACGGGGGCTCCTGCCACGAGCCGGGGAGCCCGTGCCGTGCCGGACACGACGGGCCGGCACCGCGGCTGCCGTGCCGTGCAACCGGGCGCGGCACGGCCGGGGTTCATGACGGCTGGGCGTTGCTGACGACCGCGCCGTAGCGGCGCTGCCGCCGGCCGTACTCGGTGACGGCCCGCCACAGGTCCCGGCGGTCGACGTCGGGCCAGTGGGTGTCGGTGAAGTGCAGCTCGGCGTACGTGGCGTGCCAGGGCAGGAAGTTGGAGGTGCGCTGTTCCCCGCCGGTGCGCCAGAGCAGGTCGACGTCCGGTAAGTCGGGCAGGGAGAGATGGCGGGTGAACTCGCCCGTGCCGATGCGGTCGGCGTCGATGTCGCCGTCCCGGGCGGCGCGGGCGAGGCGGGCGGCGGCACGGGTGAGTTCGGCGCGTCCGCCGTAGTTGACGCAGGTGGTGAGGGTGAGGCGGGTGCAGTGGCGTGTGGCGCGTTCTCCGCGCGCGAGGTCCTCCACGACATCGGTGGGAAGTCCCTCGCTGTCGCCGGCCCAGCGCAGGCGCACGCCGTAGGACGCCCATTCCTTGGCACCTGCTTCGCCGTTCAGGTCTTCGCGGATGGTGTGCAGCAGGAAGGCGATCTCCTGAAGGTCCCGTTTCCAGTTCTCGGTCGAGAAGGCGTAGACGGTCAGATGGGGCAGGCCGATCTCGAGCGCGCCGTGGACGACGTCGCGCAGCGCCTTCTGGGCGCCGACCCGGTGGCCCTCGGAGCGGGGAAGGCCGCGGCGGGTGGCCCAGCGGCCGTTGCCGTCCATGATGACGGCGACGTGGCGCGGCATGCGTCCGGCGGGGAGGCGGGGCGGACGCACACCGGTGTGGTGGGGAAGCGGTGGCCTCGGCGCCGGGACACCGGTGCGGTCGTGCCGGGCCTGCGCGGGGATCAGCGCGGCGGCTGCGGACGGGCGGGGCCCGCGTACGGCCGGGGGCGCGGTCAGGGGGGCGATCCGCCAGGCGGCGACGGCGAGCGCCTGCGCGGGGGTGACGATGCGCAGGCGGACGGGAAGCGCGGGCCGGGGTGTGTGGTGCAGCAGGGCGGGTCCGGCCGCCTCGACGGCGTCGAGCCGGGCGAGACAGAGCCGGGTGGTGGTCCGCAGGAGCACGGCCAGGCCCGGGTGCGCGAGCGGGGGGCGGCGCAGCCAGCGGCGGGCCTGCCCGGCGAGATGGGCGACCAGGGCGTGGACGGCCGGAGTCCACCGGCGTTCGAGCAGGGCCGGGGCGGCTGTGGGGAAGGCGTCGAGGACTTCGGCCGGAAGGGTGAGACGACCGCGGGTGATGTCGTCGGACAGGTACGCGAGGGCGTCGGTGAGATGAAGCCCGGACTCGAAGTTCTCCTGGCGCAGCAGCCATCCGTAGACGGGTACGCCGTGCCGGCTGAGCACGAGCAGGACCTGTTCCAGCCACAGGAGCCGCCGGCGCTGCCGGGCGCATGTCCGCCACTGCTGCCAGGTGGCGGGACCGTGCCCGTGGCCGTCGGCCGAGTCCGGCGGCGGGTGCAGCTCCTGCGGGTTCA
Organism: Streptomyces lycii; assembly: GCF_009735685.1. Taxonomy (GTDB): domain Bacteria; phylum Actinomycetota; class Actinomycetes; order Streptomycetales; family Streptomycetaceae; genus Streptomyces; species Streptomyces lycii. Next base: position 27,656 of record NZ_WHPN01000271.1, read on the forward strand.
GGTTCCATCGGCGGACGCAGTCGGCGAGCGCGGTGCGCACGGGGTCGGTGGCCGGATCGGTGCCGGTGCCCGCCCTGCCGCCGGGGGAGTCGCCGCCGGGGGAGGCACCGGCGGGGGCGGCGAGGGTGGGGGCGGCGACGTGAGAGCCGGTGGCGGCCCGCAGGGCCCAGCACGCCGGTCGCACCTCGGGCGGCATCAGCCGCATGAGGGCGTAGTCGGCCGGGTCGGCGGCCCGGACCGCGCGGCCGCACGCCAGGTAGGCGGCGCGCAGGGCGGGGTCGTCGATGGCGGCCCGGGAGAGGACAGCGCGCACGGGGTCTCCCTTTCTGTTCGGCGGGGTCCCGTTCAGCGGGAGCCCGGTGCGGCGGCTTCGGAGGTGGCGGCGGGACGGGGCTCCCGGCGCGGGGGCGGGACGGTGGTGCCGGTGGTCGGATCAGCGGTGGTGCCGGTCGTGGTGCCGGTGGTGGTGTCGGCGGTGAGATCGGTGGTGGTGTCGGCCGGTGAGCGGGGCGGAAGCCAGGCGAAGGCGAGGCAGCCTCCGACCACGCCCAGTCCGGTGCCGAGCAGCAGTCCGCCGATGTTGCACGTCAGCAGGGCGAGGACGGCGAGCGAGACCGCGGCGACACCGGCGATCGAGTGGAGCTGCGGGAACCGCAGCAGCACCACGCCGATCAGCAGCAGCGGCAGGCTGACGCCGAGGCCGGCGGCCTCCGCGACCCCCGGTTGCAGGATCGCGGTGGGGGTCCCCAGGAACGGCAGGACCATCATCTCGGCACCGCCGGCGGCGACCAGAAGCGCGGCGAGCACCGGCCGCCGCCGGCGCCAACAGCTCAGCCGCCGCCGGAGGGCGGGCACGGTCGCGGCGGTCAGAAGCATTCGCGGGCTCCCGGCTTCAGCGACATGCTCATGTCGGACAGATGAAACGAACCGGCCGTTCCCTGCCAGCCGGTGAAGCGCGGGTGGTGCACGGTGACGCGGGTGGTCCTCGCGAGGAAACCGCCGGGCCCGCCGTCCGTACCGTCCGTGCCGTCCGCGCGGGCGCCCGGGGGTCCGTCGGTCCCCACGGATCCGCCGGTGGCCCGGGCGAGTACGTCCGTGAAGCGGATGTCTCCCTTCAGCTGGTCGCTGTCCACGACGAGGCCGGTCGCGCGCACCGGCTCGTCCTGCCCGGCGGTGATCCGCACCGTCACCGGTCCCACCGGGGTCTTCACCAGCACACTCACACAGACGTCGGACAGTTCGGCCTCACGCGCCGTCACGACGACCACCGGGCGCTTCGCGCCGCTCGCGGGCTCCGCGTTCACCCCGGGCACAGCCATGAAACCGCTGCCGGTCAGCCGGTCCCCGGACACCTTGAAGGCCTCGCCGGAGGCGGCGACCGACGCGGCCAGCGCCCCCGACGCCATCCCGGCGACCACACCGCCGGCGACGGCCGCGGCCGGCACCATCAGCGCCCAGAACCGCCCCCAGCGCCATCGGGCCCGCGCGCGCTCCGCCCTGCGTTTCCCCACGTGATCCATGCCCACAACAACGGCGTTCGCGCGGCGACGATACGGTCATCAGGTCAGTCCGACCCGCAAGGACGTACGCGGCACGGCAGGCTGACGTGGACAGCAGCTGACGTGGACAGCAGGCTGACGCGGCACGCCGCCCGGGCCCGCCCACGCAGGCAGAACCGCGGACCGCGGGCCGGGCCGTCCCGCCGTACGAGCCGTGACGCAGCTGCCGGAACGTCAGCTGTCCGACGGTGACCGCCCGCGGCAGCGAACAGCGGGCCGGGGAGCCGTACGACGTGTGCTATCCCGGGCGTACGGGCTCTCCGGCCGTGTGAGCCGGAAGACGCGGATGCCCCGGCTCCCGGCACGGGCCGCGTAGTGGTCGTACACGGGAAGCGCGCGCAGGATGTGCCCGCGCTCGGCCTCCTGCTCGCCGGGCGTGAGGAGGCGGGCGGTGACGGCGACGGGCGGGCGGCCCTGCCAGGCGGCCAGCGCGCGGGGTGTGTGCAGCAGGTTGCCGCTCCAGGCGGGATGTTCGGGCCGTCCGAAGTTCGAGCCGATGACGAGCCAGCTGCCGGCCGCCTCGTCGTGGTACGCGCACACCGGGGTGGTGCGCGGCCGGCCGGTGCGGCGGCCGGTGGTGGTGAGCACCAGGACGGGCAGGACGAGGCGGCTGGGTGTCCAGCGGCCCCCGGTGAGGCGGTGGAAGGCCAGGTCGCACCGGGGCAGGACGTGCGGTGCGAGGCGGGTGAAGGCGGGCGTGGCCCCGATGCCGGCCAGCAGGGGACGGATCACCGGCTGCCTGCCGGGGGCCAGGCGGCGAAGGCGCGTTCGGCCATGGCGGTGATGGTGAGGGAGGGGTTGATACCCAGGTTGGCCGGGACGACCGAGGCGTCGGCGATGTGCAGCGTCGGGTGGCCGTGGACCCGGTGCGCCGGGTCGGCGACGCTCGTCCGGGGGTCGGTGCCCAGCGGGCAGCCGCCCATCAGATGAGCGGTGAACCCCAGCGGGAGCGGCGCCCAGCGGCCCCGCACGGCCTGGGCGAAGGCCCGCGCCACGGCCTCCGCGGCCGGGAGGCGGGTGGGCTCCGCGGGGCCCGTCCCGGCGCGGAGGACCAGGCGGCCCCGCCGGTCCAGGGCGCTGGTGAGGGTGGACTCGCGGCGCTCCATGGCGAACAGCACGGCCGTGCGGCGGCCCAGGTCCCGTACCCGGCACAGCTGGACGAGCGTGGTGTCGTCGGGCCGTACCGCCGAGCTGATGGCGGCTCCCCGGCCGGCCTCGCTCCCGGTGACACCCAGCAGCACCTCGCGGTTGGTGCACGTCCGGGTGCCGAGCGCGGCCGACAGCCGGGGCAGGGCGCCGGACGCCCGGCAGCGGTGCAGCAGTTCGGCCGTGCCCCAGGCGCCGGCGGACAGCACGACCTGCGCGGCGGCGAAGGTGCGCCCCCGAGCGGTGTCGACGTACCAGCCGCGGCCGTCGGGTGCGGGGCGCAGCCCCGTCACCGTGGTCGAGGGCAGGATCCGGGCGCCGCGGCCGGTGCGTTCGGCGAGGTGGAGGTAGTTCTTCGGCAGGGTGTTCTTCGCTCCGGCGCGGCAGCCGCTGGTGCACCGGGCGCAACCGGTGCAGCCCGTCCGTGCGGGCCCCCGGCCGCCGAAGTACGGGTCCGGCGACGGCACGCCGGCCGGGCCGAGGTGGATCCCGACGCGGGTGGGGTGGTGGGTCCGGCCCGCGCCGAGGCGTTCGGCGGCGCTCAGCAGGGCGGCGTCGGCCGGGGTCGCCGCGGGGGCGGGGGTGCTGCCGAGCATGTGCTCGGCCAGGTCGTAGTACGGGGCGAGTTCGGCGGCCCAGTCGACGGACGGGTCCCAGCCGGGCGCGGCGAACGCCTCGTCGGGCGGCCGGTAGTGCACTCCTGCGTAGGCCAGCGATCCGCCGCCCACTCCGATGCCGGAGAGGACGACCGTCCGGTGCCGCACGCGGAGCCGCAGGATGCCCCGGCAGCCGAGACGCGGCGCCCACAGCACCCGCCGGACGTCCAGGGCCGACGTGGCGAAATCCTCGTCGCGGAACCGGCGTCCGGCCTCCAGGACGGTGACCCGGTAACCCTTCTCCGACAGCCGCAGCGCCGCGACGCTGCCGCCGAAGCCGGAACCCACGACGATCACGTCCGCCTCACGGGCCCGGCCGCACGCGCCAATCTCACCGCACGCGCCGTCCTCGCCGGTCCCGCCGGGTGCCTGCGTCTTTCGTCCCACGCGACGGAGGGTATCGTCCCGGGCACACCACGTGACTGCTTCTGTGCTTCAACTCCCCCGAAAGAAGGGCCGGATGACGACGACAACCGTGCCGACCGCTCCCGGAGCCGTGCCGCTGATCGGACACGGCCTGCAACTCTGGCGGCAGCCACTGCGGTTCGTCACCTCGCTCAACGCACTGGGCCCGGTCGTCCGCTTCTTCACCGGCCCGGCGCCGTCGTACATGGTCACCACGCCCGAACTGGTCCACCGCCTGCTGGTGACGGACGCCCGTGCCTTCCGCAAGGGGCGGCTCTCGGACAGTGCCGTGCCGCAGGTCGGGACCAGCCTGCTGATGGACATCCGCTTCCCGGGCCTCGGCCACTACGACTCCCACCGCCGCCACCGGCGGACCCTCCAGCCGGGCTTCCACCCGAGCCGGATCGCCGGCCAGGTGACGGCCGTACGGGCCGTCGCCGAGCGCGCGACGGCGGCCCGCTGGCGGGACGGCCGCGTCCTGCGGGTGGACCGGGAGCTGCTGGAGATGGCGTGCGCGGCCAGTTCGTACGCCGTCTTCGGCTGCCCCGAGCGCGCGGCGGCGGTCGGCGCCGGGCTGGTGGCGCATCTGGAGCGGGCCATGTACTGGCGCGCCGTCGCGCCCCGCTGGACGGACCGCGTCCCCGGCAGTCACGGCTTCGCCCGGTCGCTGACCCGGCTGCACTCGCTGGTCGCGTCGGCGCTGGCCGAGGACGCCGCCGGCGGGGGGGACGACTGCCTGGTGTCCTTCCTGGGCCGCACCCGCTACGACGACACCGGGGAGGTCCTCAGCCCCGAACAGATCGGCCGGGAAGTGGTCGTCGCCCTCGTCACCGGTACGCACGCCGCCGGGAACCTGCTGCCGTGGGTCTTCCACGAGCTGGCCCGCCACCCCGAGGCCGAACAGCGGCTGCACGGCGAACTCGACACGGTGCTCGGCCACGGCCGCCGCCCGGTGGAGGCCGAGGACCTGCCTCGCCTGACGTACGCCAGGCAGGTGCTCTTCGAGGTGCTCCGCCTGTACCCGCCGGTGTGGCTGCTCGCCCGCCGCGCCCTGGAGCCGGTGCGGCTCGGGGATGTGGAACTCCCCGAGGGGGCGGAGGTGGCCTTCTCCAAGTACGCCCTCCACCGGCACCCGGCGCTGCACCGTGACCCCGACCGTTTCGACCCGGACCGCTGGCTCCCGGAACGGGCCCGGAGCCTGCCCAGGGGCGCGTACATCCCGTTCGGCACCGGCCACCGCAAGTGCATCGGCGACAACCAGGCCGTCACGCACAGCCTGACCATGCTCGCGGCCATCGCCTCCCGCTGGCGTCTGCGCTCCGTCCCCGGCCACCGGGTGCGCCCGCACGCGCGGATCTTCCTGGACACCGGGCCGCTGCCGATGCGGGCGGAGGCCCGCAGGTAGCCGAGGGCGGCCGGGGCAGGCGGGGCAGGCGGGGCCTCACAGCAGCGGCGGGACCACGCCGAGGGTGAGCCCCGTCCCCAGCAGCGCGCCCGCCACCGCCTGCCCGGGCGTGTGGGCACCGGTCCGCAGCCGGGCCCAGGCCACGGCGGCGACCAGCGGGAACAGGGCGGCGCACCACGGATCGACCAGCAGGGCCACCAGGGTGACGCTGCCCGAAGCCGCGCTGGTGTGGAGCGAGACCTTGCCGAAACAGGTGCACACCAGCACGGCCGCCCCGCCCGCCGGGGCCATGACGGCGGCGGCCAGCAGCTCACGCGGCGCGCCGAACTCCCGGCAGGCGAGCCAGACGACCGCCGCGGCCACGGTGGCGCACGCCAGCGGCAGCGGGCGCTGGCTGTGGCGGCTCAGGTGGATGTCGGCCCACCAGCCGTGCCACACGCCGTACGCCACGACGAGCACGCCGAGCGCCGCGCACACCGCCGCGGTCAGCCCCCACACCAGTCCCGCGGGGCTGGGCCATGTGAGGTGCCAGCTCACGGCGAGGCCCGCGGCAGCGGCGGGCACGGGCGGACTCGAGGCCAGTGCCACCGCCTCGGCAAGGCGGTGCGCCTCACCGGCGCGACGGTCCACGGCAAGGCTTCCGGTACTGGGGGGTGTCATGGCCGGTGAACGACAACTCGCCGCACCGGGTTACCGCGTGGCCTCGCCCAGCGGTGGCACCGCCGGGTCGCGGTGGCACCGCCGGGCCGGGGTGGCACCGCCGGACGGGGAGACGGCCCCGCAGCGCCGGCGGTGGTGCGGTCGTCACCGAACCCGTCGACGGGTCGGGGCGGGTGGTGCGGGGCATCGCTGTGCCCCGGGGGATTCCGCTGCCTTTCCGGCTCGTACCGCTTCGCCACCGCCCCCGGGCCGGACTCCAGCCGGCTCACGAGTTCCCAGTCGCTCTACGCGGCAGGCCCGCGGACAAGGCCGGTGGGGCAGTGGCTGTCACGGCCGCGGCAGCGGTGCCGAGCGGGCGATGCGGAATCCCACGTCCTCGATCCGGAAGGTCGGATGGCTGCGGCGCCGCACCGAGGCGCGACAACTCCAGTGCTCGTCGGCCCAGCCGCCGCCACGGAGCACCCGATAGGCGCCGTACACCTCGGCGTCGTAGACGTCCCAGCACCAGTCCCACGCGTTGCCCAGCATGTCGTACAGCCCCCACGCGTTGGGCCGCTTGCCGCCGACAGGGTGGATCCGCTCGTCCGAGTTGCCCCTGTACCAGGCGACCTCGTCGAGCCGGCCGTACCGGGGGCCGGTGGTGCCCGCGCGGCAGGCGTGCTCCCATTCGGCCTCGGCGGGCAGCCGGTACCCGTCGGCGGAGGTGTCCCATCCGGCCGTCCCGGCACCGGGGCGCAGGTGATAGGCGGGCGTCAGCCCCTCGTGCCGGGACAGCGCGTTGCAGAACGAGACCGCGTCCCACCACGAAACGCCCTCAACGGGCAGCCGGTCGCCTTCGGCACTGCTCGGCCGCTCACCCGTGACCTGTGCGTACCAGGACTGCGTGACCGGGAACGCCGACAACTGAAACGGCGCGACCTCGACCGGCCAGTGGCTCTGCGTTCGCCGGTCCGACAGCATCACCCGTCCGGGCGGCACCGCGACCATCTCGTTTTCCGCCCCCGTGTCCACAACGGGGCACCCTACCGGTGTCGTCCTTCCGCTGGTTGCCGGCTTCCCCTGCCCGCCGGGTCAGGGTGTGGACAGCTCGAACCGTCCGACGGTGACGGCGCCCCCGAGCGCCCGGGTGGCGTAGTTGAAGATGCCGAACCGGTAGCCCATGAAGAAGTGCCAGTCGTTCTTGAGCGTGAAGGCGGGGCCGAGGTCGGTGAAGCTGCTGCCGTCCGTGCTGTAGGAGAAGCGCGCCTGGCGGCCGTCACCGGGCCGGATGTCGGCTCGGGCCCGCAGCCACACGCGCCCGCCGGAGACCGCCGTACCGGCCACTTCACCGCCGGTGCTGACGGTGTTCCAGTCGCTGTCCATGGTGATGTTGTCGATCATCACCACGCGCGTGCCGCCCCCGTCGCGCTTGACGCCGATCCAGGCCGAGGAGTCGCGCAGGAGCGCCAGGCCCGCCCGGTCGCCGTCGGCCATCGCGGAGTAGTCGAGTTCGATGGTCGCGGTCGAGGTGGGCCCCTGGATGCGGTGGGTCAGGGTGTTGCGGGCGGAGTACAGGTCGTACGTCGTGGTCGCGGTCCGCAGGGTGAGTCCGTCACCGACCGAGAACTTGCTGGTGTCCGGGTTGTGGTTCCACTCCCACTGCGGGCCCAGCGCGGGGCCCGGGAAGGTGTCGACGCCGATGAGGGGCTCGACCTGCCGGGGTGGCTCGGGGACCGCCGGGACCGGGTAGCTCTGCCCCCAGGCGCCGCCCGCGAGTTGCAGGACCGGCCAGCCCTCCTGGTTCCAGGTGACCGGCGCCAGCGCCGGGACCCGGCCGCCGGGATAGGCGTCGATGAAGGCCAGGTAGTGCCAGTCGCCGTTCGGGGTGTCCACGAGTCCGCCCTGGTGCGGGACCCCGCCGCCGGCGATCGGGCCGGGCAGGTCGAGCAGGATCTCGTGCAGCGCGTACGGACCGAACGGGCCCGAGGCCGACTTGAGGATGTACTGCCCGTTGGCGGGCCGGGTGAGGAAGATGTAGTAGTTGCCGTTGATCTTGTAGAAGCGGGCGCCTTCCAGCGTCCCGACGCTCGCGGGGGTGCTGAACACCCGCTGCGAGCGGACCTCGCTGCGGGCGTCGGCGGAGAGCTGCGCGACATTGATCTCGGTGTTGCCGTAGGCCACGTACACCGTGTCGTCGTCGTCGATCAGCAGTCCGGCGTCGTAGTAGACGCTGTCGAGCGTCGCGTGCCTGCTCCACGGGCCTTCGACGGAGGCGGCCGTGTAGAGGTACGTGCGGGCGAAGTCGATCTGGCCCAGCCAGTAGAAAGTGCTGTTGCTCTCCCGGTAGGCGAGGGAGGACGCCCAGATCCCCCGGACGTAGCCGCGCCCGCCGTTCAGGTCGTACTTCGTCCCGAAGTCCAGGACCGGCACGGAGTGACCGGCGAACTCCCAGTTCACCAGGTCGTAGGAGCGCAGGATCGGTGCTCCGGGGGAGTAGTGCATCGTCGACGCCGAGTAGTAGTACGTGTCGCCGACCCGGATGATGTCGATGTCCGCGAAGTCCTGCCAGATCACGGGATTGGTGTAGTCCGCGAGCGCGTCACCGGACGACTGCGCCGCGGCGGGAGCGGCCGGGTGGGCCGGGCCCGAGGAGGCATGGGCCGCGGGGACCGCTCCCGCCACCGCCAGGCCCATCGCTGTGGTCAGGACATTCCTGCGACCGTGCGGACGGTGGATCCAGGACATGCGGATTCTCCTTCGTCGGCCGGCCGGAGCGTCGGCCGGGCATGCGGTGGGGGGAGGGAGCGGGTGTTCCTGGAGCGTGCGGGGAAGGCCCGGCCGTGGGCAGGCGTCGGCCGGGACGGTCCGGCGGTCCGCACCGCCGGGCGGCCGGGCGGCCCACCGGACCGAACAGGTGGATCGGCAGGCGGAGTTCACTGCGCGCCTCGCAAAGCGATCGAGATTTCGCACATGGCCCGACCGGTTGAGCGCTCAGAGGTGTGGGCGGGAGCTCTCCCTTCACCTGTATGCAAATTGTTCGTTATATCGAACGCAGTTCACAACTTCGAACGGAGAATAGGATCGGGGCTGAGGGGGTGTCAATGCGCCGGACGCCGGTGCGTGAGGCGCGCCTCGCCTCTGGAACGGCGGCGTCGGCGCCGCGGGCACCGGCACGGCGCCGTGAGCACCGCCCGGCGTCGGCGGCGGCCATTGCATCGCGGCCGGCCGGGGCCACTCAGAGGGCGGGCTGGTCGGGGTGGGCTGGTCCTGCAACGGAGGCCGACGCCCTGGTGCCGCGCGCCAGGGCGTCGGCCTCCGGGGCCGGTGCCGCGGCCCGGTTGGCTCGGGGGCGTACGCCTCGTCTGCACGCGTTCGGTGCTCATGGCCCCGGCCTCGTCGGCGCGGTCGTCCCTGCCGCCATGGAAGCCGGGGCCCAGGCGTGCGGGGCCGACGGCCCGTCAGCCCTGCTCGATCGCCACCGCCCGGTCGCTGCGGGGCATGCGGAACCGCCGCCCGCCGCGGGGCGGCCGGGCGGGTCGCACTCCTCCGCGGGTGGCTGTGAGCGGTGCGCCGTCCGTGCGCCGGGTGAAGGTCAGGGGTGGCTCAGAACGTTGACCACGCGGCCGTTGGGGTCGCGGACGAAGAACCGCCGTACTCCCCACTCCTCGTCCTGCAGGGGGTGAACGATCTCCGCGCCGCTGTCCCGCACGGCCGCGTAAACCGCCTCCACGTCGTCGACCTCGACGCTCATGTCGGGGGTGACCGGGGCGGTCTTGTCGTCGGTCATGACGCTGACCTGCGCCGTCGGACTGGACGGCGAGGCCAGCGTCATGATCCAGCCGAGGTTCATGACTTCCTCGAAGCCCAGCAGACCGTAGAACTCCCGGTTCTCCCGCGCGGCCTCCGACCGGATGATGGGCATGACACGGCGAACAGCCATCGACGACTCCAGAAGAACGGATACGGATCCAGTCCAGGGGTACTACGCCCCGCCCGTCGCCGCACGCACTTTCGCAACAAGTCCTGGGATCGGTGTCCGCCCGTCGCCCGCGGGGGGAGGCTCACGCCCGCAGCCGCCGATCACAGCCGGCCTCGCGAGTGCCGGACAGCTCGCGAGTGCCGGATCCGCGACGGCGTCCTCGCCGCGGTAGGGGGTGCCGGATCCGCGACGGCGTCCTCGCCGCGGTAGGGGGTGCCGGATCCGCGACGGCGTCCTCGCCGCGGTAGGGGGGCACGCCGACCCGTACGAAGGCGCCGTCACCCCCTGAGTGGCGGGGCCGGGCGCGAACCCCCTTCACCGAATGACGTGCCGGAACCGTTCGCGAGGAAGGGGCACCCTCGTCACGCCGGGCGGCGGAGGTGCCGCGGGCGCGTTGTGTCCGGGTTCGCGGCAGCCCGTGGCCCGGGCCGGCCGGCATCGTCGTGGACGCTCAGCCCCCGGGGCCGGGGCCCCCCTTCCCCCTGCGGCTGGGAACCATGAAGCCGAGGACCGTACTGGTGTCACGCAGATCTTCGGGTACGGACTCCACCGCTCCGATGCCCCGGGCCCGGTCCATCCGCTGCCGCCAGCGCAGCGTGACACCGAGGTCCCCTCCCAGGTCGGCGCCTTCCACGAGATCGCACAGGAACAGCAGGTGTTCGTCGAGCGGGTTCCCGGCGTACGCGGAACGGACATCGCTGACCAGCGCGTTGCGTGCTACGGGATCGGGGTAGTGGCGTTCCCTCCTGAGCAGCGCACCCGGCCTGCGGCGCAGCGCGCCGCGCTCGGTCAGCGTCTGCCGGTGCAGGGGAAGTGCCGCACGGCGGCGTTTCCGGAGCCATCGGTACACGGAGACGGGTGCGGGCCCGGAAACGGACGGGTCCAGCTCCGCCAGCAGTCTGTCGGCCCACACGAGACCGGTCGGTTCGGTGTCGAGCAGCTGGATGTGTCCCTGATGCCGGAAGATCTCGAAGCCGAACTTCTCGAACTTGCGGGCCCGGACCAGCAGCTTGCGGCGCAGGGCCAGCTCACCGAGTTCGGCGGCCGCGCAGCCGACCGACGTCTGATCGATGTCGTGCACCTTGCCGGACTGCAGGTGCGAGAGCAGGAGGAATTCCTCGGGCAGCGAAAAGTACCGCGGTGGGGGACCAGGCATGTGACTCATCGTGCCAGGGCCGGTCCCGCGGCCGGCGGCCCGGCGGCCCGCTCGCGGAGTCGCGGGCAGTCTGCGGTCCCCTGGCGGTCCGTTCGGCGCCTGCGCCCCCTCCAGGCCATGGGCGGACCCCGTGGCCGCGCCGGCCATCCGTCCCCGCCCCGACGCCCGGTGGCCCGCGTCGCGTCACCTCTCCGCCACCTCTCGGCACAATGCTTGAACATTCACGCAACCTGGTACCGTGGGGCCACTTACTTGAAAGATCAATCTATTAGCCGACGGAAGGGCACTGCCGCATGACTGCCACCACCCCTCTCGCGCACACCCCGGCCACCAGCGCCGGCCCGGCGTCCTCTTCACCCGCCTCCGACGCCGGCCTGCTGGTGCTCCGACTGGCGCTCGGACTGACCATGGCCGCGCACGGCGCGCAGAAGCTCTTCGGCTGGTTCGGCGGTGGCGGGCTCGAGGGAACCGGCCAGTACTTCGAGCTGAGCGGATACCCCTCGGGCAGGACCATGGCGCTCGTCGCGGGGCTCACCGAGACGCTGGGAGGGCTCGGCCTGGTCCTCGGCCTCCTCACACCACTGGCGGGCGCCGCCGTCCTCGGCACGATGATCAACGCCCTGGCCGTCAAGTGGGGCGGCGGCTTCTTCGCCCCTGAGGGCGTGGAGTACGAAGTCCTGCTCGCCGCCGGTGCGGCAGCCGTGGCCCTCACCGGCCCGGGCAGGCTCGCCGTCGACCGCTTCCTGCCCGGTCTGCGGAACCACCGGCTGCCGACCGGGGTCGCTGCCGTGCTGCTCGCCGCGGTGACGGCGGGCGCGGTGCTCGTCATCCGCAACTGACCACCGCCGCCTGCCGCGATCCGTGAAAGACGGGAAACGGGCGGCTTTCGTCGGTCCGGCCGGCGGGGGCAGTCAGCTCTGACCGGGCGGCGTGGGCGCGGCCGCCGCATCGTTCCGCCGGGAGGAGCCTTCGTTCGCGGCGTTCGCGGCGCGGCGGTCCGGGCGAGGAGGCGCCGCACAGAACTCCTGCCGCGCAGGTTGGGGGCCTGCGGGAGCCGGTGGCCCGGATGCCCGGGTTACTCCTGCCAGTCCGCTGTGGCCGCGGCGCGGCCCTGCCACGACCTCGCGCCCGGGCCGTTCGGCTCCCAGCGGTCGCAGAAGCGCCGCAGGGTCTCGCACCGGGTCAGCATGGCCGCCCTGCGGACCGGCCAGGGCGGCACCTTCCCGCCGTAGGCCCGGAAGAAGTGGCCGAGCGCCGTGCGGTGTTCGGGGTGATGGGTGCGCACGATCCACTCGCACCAGGCCAGATCCTCGACTGGGTCGCCCAGGTGGGCGAACTCCCAGTCGACCACTGCGGTGACCTCGAAGGTGCGCGGTTCGAGCAACACGTTCTGGGGCCCGAAGTCACCGTGCACCAGCACCTTCTCCGCACCGGGCGTGTCGTCCGGCAGCACGCCCGGTGCGGTTCCGTGGATCCGGCGCAGCAGCTCCCCGCAGCTCGCCAGGACCGCTTCCGGCCGGCCGGCGGCCAGGAGTTCCTGGCCGGGCACACCGTTCACGAAGCCAAGGGTGAGCACGGCCTCCGTCGTTCCCTGCACCGGCGGCACGGGCAGCCGGCCCCGCAGCCGGGTCAGCACCGCGTGCTCACGGCGGAGCCTGAGTCCGGCTCCGGGGCCCTCGTAGGTCTTCTCCACGACAGCGCCGTCGCCGACGGTGCGGTTGGTGTAGCCGTGTCTCAGCGGGCGCATCCGCTGATCATCGGACACGGGCAGCCCCGGGGCCACCCATCCCGCGCTTCGCCCGGGCGCGGTCCGCCCACCGGTTGGTGCGGCGGGCCTCGTGAACAGGCCGACTCCCGCCTGTCGGCACCGGTCGCCCGCGGACACGCGGAGTGCTCTAGGCCGGTCGCCGTTGCACGGCGTCGGCGATCACCGCTGTCACGAACCGGCTGACGGCTGCCGTGGCCGGCGGGCCCGGGGCGCGGTCTGCGAACAGCAGGTGCCCGCCCCCGACCAGGGAGAGGGTGAGTGAGTCGATGTCGGCGCCGGCCGCGACGCGGCCCAGTTCGCGCTCGGCGGCCAGATAGGCGGAGACCGCGCTCGTGGCCTCCGCCAGGACCGTGATGCCGCCTCCGGGCCGCGCCTCCCGCAGTCGTGCGCGCAGCTCGTCCCGGAAGGTGATGAGCGGAATGATCGCCAAGGGAACCGGCCCGAACAGGGTGGTGAGCGCGCTTGTGAGGTTGCCGGCGACCGTGCCGGTGCCGACGGAATCGCGCAGCGCGCCGGCCTGTCTTTCGAGCTGTGCGGCCAGGTCGAGCACGAGGCCGGCGAGGAAGGCGTCGAAGTCACTGAAATGCCGGTGCAGAACGCCCTTGGCGCAGCCCGCCTCGTCGGTGACGGCCCGGCTGGTCAGCCCGTTCGGCCCGTCCCGCAGCAGCACGCGTTCGGCGGCGTCGAACAACTGCTGCCGCGGGTCGCGAAGGTGCACCCCGGTCGGCACTCACAGATCCTCTCGGTACGTCGGCCTGACGGCATTCCGTTGTCCAGTGGGCACGCGCCCATTAAGGTGGGCGCATGCCCACCCTACCGCGAGAGCAGCCGCAGCCGTCCCCGCCGGAGCCGCACGAGGCCCGGCGAATGGCCGAGTCGTTCGGCGTGGACGCGCGGCGCTACGACCAGGCCCGGCCCGGCTATCCCGACGCGCTGGTGGCTCGGATCGTCGCCGGCAGCCCGGGGACCGACGTGCTCGACGTCGGCTGCGGTACCGGCATCGCGGCCCGTCAGTTCCAGGCCGCCGGCGGCGCCGTGCTCGGCGTGGAGCCCGATGCGCGGATGGCCGGCTTCGCGCGGGCCCGCGGTCTGGAGGCCGAGGTGGCGTCCTTCGAAGCCTGGCATCCGGCCGGCCGGACGTTCGACACCGTCATCGCCGCCCAGTCGTGGCACTGGGTGGATCCGGACGCCGGTCCCGTGAAGGCGGCACAAGTGCTGCGTCCGGGCGGACGGCTGGCGATCTTCGGGCACGTGTACGAGCCGCCCGCCGAGGTGGCCGAACCCTTCGCCGCTGCCTACCGGCGGGCGGCGCCCGATTCCCCGCTCAACGGCGGGCCGGCCCGGCGTCCGCTCGACCTCTACCGGGCGGCGTACGCGAAGTTCGCCGACAAGATCCGCGAGACCGGGCAGTTCGACGATCCCGAGCAGTGGCGATTCGACTGGGAGCAGTCCTACACGCGCGACCAGTGGCTGGACCTGCTTCCCACCACCGGCGGCCTCACCCAACTCCGCCCGGACCAACTGGCCGGAATACTGGACGCGGTCGGGGACGCCGTCGACTCCCTGGGCGGACGCTTCACGATGAACTACACCACCCTGGCCGTGACCGCCGTACGCGCCGGCGCCTCCTGAGCGCCGGCCGACACCACCCGCCGAGTCACCAGCCGCCGAGTCGCAACCGGCCGAGTCACCACCGGCCGGGCAGTCCGCGCGGCCCCCATTTGCCGGCGGGCCGGCAGCGACGTCCCGCCCGGCGCCGGCTGCCTCGGCGGAGTGCTTTGACGCGGCGGCATCCGGTCGCGGGAGCCCTCGTCAAAACCCTCTGGTGGACCGCGGCGACCACTGCTACGTTCCGGGAGGCCGTGCGAGACAGCAAGGAGGTGGTACCCGTGAACGCAGTATCGGCATGGGTGCTCCCCTCCGGGGTCATGGTCGGGCGACGGGTCGTCCGGGAGCGCCGACTCTGAGCACGCCCGAAAGGCACGACCATGCATGTCACTTCTGAGAAGCGCCTCGACGACGGCATCCTGGAGCGCGCATTCACTCTCGGGGAGATCCCCGGCACCCTGTGGACGCCCGAATCCGCCGCACCGGTCCCGCTGGTCCTGATGGCCCACAACAACGGCCTGCCCAAGGCGGACCCCCGGCTGGTGGCCCGCGCCCGGTACACCGCGGCGCACGGCTACGCGGTGGCCACCATCGACGCCGCCGGGTGCGGTGACCGTCCCCGTTCCGCCGCCGAAGAGCAGATCCGCGCGGACTTCCGGCGGGCGATGCAGGCCGGTGAGCCGGCCGACGAGATCTTCGAGTCCTTCATCGGCCCGCTGGTCGACAACGCGGCCCCGGAATGGCGGACCACCCTGGACGCCGTCCTCGAACTGCCCGGGATCTCCGGCCCCGTCGGGTACTCCGGCGGGTGGGCCGCCCTCGGCATCCGGCTGGCGGTGGTCGAGCCGCGCATCGCGGCCGCAGGCTTCTTCGCCGGGGGCTACGTGCCCCGGGCCCAGCGCGAGGAGGCCCGGCAGGTCACCATTCCGCTGCTGTTCCTGCTGCAGTGGGACGACGAGGGGAACCCCCGGCAGCGGGCCCTGGAGCTGTTCGACGCCTTCGGCAGCAAGGAGAAGACGCTGCACGCCAATCCGGGCGGCCACACCGGCACCCCGTGGTTCGAACTGGAGGACGGGTGCCGGTTCCTGGACCGGCACCTGAAGTGAGGCCGGCCCGCCGCAAGGGCCTCCGACTACGGCGAGCGGACGTCGGGCAGAGGTCCGGGCTGCTCGCGCTCCTGGGAGCGGAGACCCCGGGCGGTACCGCTCGTCGCTGAGCACGGCTGGGGGACGGCTGAGGACGGAGGGGAGTCCTGGCCGGCCCCGAGCCGCGGGCCCGGCCGGTGCGGCCTGTCGTCCACGGCGCCGGCCAACGCGCCGTCGACGCCGACGAGGAGCACTTCCCGGGGCCGCGCCGCACACGCTCACATGCCACGCCGTGATCAAGCCGGGAGCCCCGGAGAACCTTTACGGGACGGTCCTCAAGCCGGGCCCACCGGATCGGACGAGGTCATTCCGCCGGCCCGCCGGCACGGCGGAAGCGGGTCAGCGTCCGGCGGCCGAGGAGCACACCGCCCAGCCCCAGCGGGACGGCCGCGACGGCGCCGACGAGCCCGTTCCCGGTGCCGGGACCGCCGCTGGAGGTGGCCAGGTGCAGCACCGCGAGGACGGTACCGGCCATCCCCAGCGCGATGGCCGACATCCCGCCGGAGCGCGCACTGCCCGTGCTGATCCGGCCGCCGGCACGGGCCAGGGCCAGTCCGCCGGTGATCAGGCCGAGCAGCCCCGCCGCGAGAGCCAAGTTGGCCCCTGTCCGCCCGTCCCCGATGATCCCGCCCTCGGCGGCCGCCATCAGCGCTGCTGAAGCACTCATACCGCTCTCCTCCTTCTCCGTCGCCGGTCCGACTTCCGATGTGCCTCGAGCATGGGCCCCGGCCCTCCTGCCGGTCGTCCGGCGGGAGCAGGCACTTTCCACTGCCTCCGCTGCGGCATCCCGGTACTCCGGATGCGGCAGGCGGCGCGCGGCTACCGCACTCGCGGTAGCCGGCCGCTCGTCCGAGAGCCGGACTCGCCCGCGTCCGCGTCCGCCCGCGGCGCACCCGTGAGGGGCAAGGCGCCAAGGGTGAGCGGGCCGGGGCGCGGGCCCGGCCGGGGAGCGCGGTCGGGACCGGGTGGTCCGGCCGGCACGTTGCCGCGGCGGCAGCCGGAGCGGGGGAGTGCGGCCGGCCGCCCGCACCTTCTCTCCTCGCCCACCAAGTGGTTCACGCCGATTGCCGTGCGGCTCGCAATCGCCGACGGGCTGCTCTCGCTGGACGATCGAGTGGCTGCGACTGACGGCAGCGCCCCTGCGCCACCTGCTGCGACCGTCGACCGCCACCCCGTACCGCTCCCGCCCGGCCTGCTCGGCGTCACACCCGGTTTCCCCGCACGGGCGGCAGCGCCAGATGCTGACGGCGGTGAACGTACGTCCCGTAGCTCTTGGGGCCGGTGCTCAAGCAGTGCGCCTCCTGAGCGGGCGCGGCGGGTAGGCGTCGGCAACCACGCATTCGGCAGGTGGTTTCCGGGCACGGCGGCACCGGTCGGCACGGGGTGCCGACCGGTGCGTGCGGACGGGGGCCGATCGTCCCGGAAGCGGCGCCCGTGGCCCGGCGGTGAGCAGGTTTCCAACGGGCCACGGGAGCCTGGGGGCCGGAACCGGCCGGCCTCAGTAGCCGTAGATCATCTTGTAGGCCACCTCGGGGAGGAACTGGCCCGCGGAGGAGCCGGCCCCGACTCCGCAGTCTCCGTCGGACTCACCCGGCGCCTTGATCCACAACAGCATCTCGGCGCCCCCGCCCAGCTGGGTGGGCGTGCCGATGCGGCGGCCCGAGGGGTTGCACCACTGGCCGTCGGAACCGTTGCCGTTGCGGCTGGTGTCCACGACGAACGGCTTGGTGTAGCCGTAGCGGGCCCTCAGTTCGTTGTTGACGGCGTTGCCGTAGGCGGTGTTCTCGGCCGTCGTGAAGTAGTTGGAGACGTTCAGCGAGAAGCCGTGGGCCTGCTGGAGGCCGGCCCCGTGCAGCCGCTGGGCCATGGTCGCCGCGTTGGCCCAGCCCGGGTTGCCGGCGTCGAGGTAGACCCAGGTGTTGGGGGCCTGGCGGCTGAACTCGGAGAGGGCGCCGGTGAGCATGGCCTCGCGCTCGTCGATCTGTGCCTGCGTCATGCATCCGTAGTCCCCGAGGGAGTCCGGTTCGAGTATGACGAGGGCCGGGCGGTCGGCGATGCCGCCGGCGAACTCGGCTGTCCAGCTCGCGTAGGCGGACGGCGAGGCGGCTCCGCCCGCGGAGTGCCCGCCGCAGTAGTCGCGGTTGTAGACGTTGTAGGCCACCAGGACGGGCAGCTTGTCCTGGCTGTCCGCGGCGCCCGCGTACGCTCCGGTGGCGGGGCCGATGGCGCCGCTCCAGGAGCCGAACCAGCGGGCCATCGGGGTGTTGGCTATCGCGGAGTCGATCTCGGCCGCCCGGCCGTCGCCGGGGTTGGCGGCGGTCCACTGCTTGGCGCTGGAGTCGGGATCCACGTAGAACCCGCTGGTCATGGTGGTCGGGTCGGCCGCGTGGGCGGGAGGGGCGGCGGCGAACGCGAGCGGCAGGGCGAAGAGCGATGCCGCCAGGGTGCGGAGTCTGCGGCGCATGTCTGTACCTCGGTTTCCTGGCAGGGACGCGCCGCCCGTCCTCGTCCCGAGCGTTCGGCGCGCTGAAGGAAGTGCGGTGGTCCGACGGCCCCGCCCGGCCGCCCGGCGACGGGCGTCCCGGTGGGGACGACTCGCGCAAGGATTCGGCGGAAACTGGAAGCGGTCCCAAGTGGGAGCGCTCCCAACGTCGAACCTTGGTATGTGACCGGTATCGTTGTCCCGCACTGTTTCCGCTGTCAAGAGGCCAGCTATGTGGGCTGGTCATGCGACTGGAGGAGAATGCCGTACAACTGGAAGCGGTCCCAGTTCGGCGGCGGAATCTTCCGGTGTGCCGGCTCCGGTCGGCAGGCGGGTGCGACCGTGCGGGCAAGGACGGGGACGCCGTCCGGCCGACCGGGAGAGGATCGGGTTCATGGCAGAGGATGGACCGCGTCGGCAGCCGACGCTCGACGAGGTGGCCGGGCTCGCGGGTGTGTCCCGTTCCGTGGCCTCGCGGGCCCTGAACAACGCCCCGCACGTCAGCCGGGCCAAACGCGAGGCGGTCGAACGGGCCGTCCGGCAGCTCGGATACGTGCCCAACCCGACCGCCCGGGCGCTGGCCACCCGGCAGACGGGGGCGGCCGCCCTGGTCGTCTCGGGGGAGGACCCTTCGATCTTCGCCGATCCGTTCTTCGCCCAGGTGATCGTCGGGGCGTCCGCCGCCCTGGAGGAGGCCGACCTGCACCTGATGCTGTGTCTGGCCGCCTCGGACCGGGGCCGCAAGCGGGTGGAGGAGCTCTTCCGGTCCAAGGGTGCCGACGGGGTGATGCTGATGGCGCTGCGCGAGGGCGATCCGCTGACCCGGACGGCCGAGGAGGCGGCGATGCCCGTCGTGTTCGGCGGGCGGCCGGTCGGTCCGGCGCCCCGCTGGTACGTGGACGTCGACAACGCCGGGGGTGCGCGCGAGGCGGTCGAGTATCTGGTCTCGCTCGGCCGCACCCGGGTGGCCGCGCTCTGCGGGCGGCTGGACACCGAGGCCGGACGCGCCCGGTACCGCGGCTACCGGGACGCCGTGCTGGCGGCCGGTCTCGACCCGTTCCCGCCGCAGGAGGGGGACTTCACCGAGAGCAGCGGTGCCGCAGCCATGGCCGCGCTGCTCGCGGAACACCCCGACGTGGACGGGGTGTTCGCCGCCAACGACAACATGGGGGTGGGAGCGCTCCGTACGCTGGGAGGCGCCGGCCGGAGGGTCCCCGACGACGTCGCCGTGGTCGGCTTCGACGACCTGGCCCTCGCGCGGACCTCCGATCCGCCGCTCACCACCGTGCACCAGCCCATACAGGCCCTCGGACGGGAGATGGCGCGCATGGTCGCCGCGCTCGTCAACGGGCAGGACCGCACCCCGCTGATCCTGCCCACCCGGCTGGTCGTCCGCGCCAGCGCCTGACGGACGCCGCCGGGCCGCGGCCGCCTCCTCGATCCCGGGCTCGTCCCGTTTCCTCACCGGCCGCCCGGGTCTGCACCGGGAGCGCTCGCCGTCGGGCCGTGCCGGGCCCGCGCGCACCGGAGTGTACGTTCGTACGCTTTCGCTGTACGGTGGCGGCCATGCCGACGGACTACTTCGCGCGGGACGAGCGCACCAACCTGGAACGCATGCGGGCCGGGGACCTCTACATCGCCGACGACCCCGAGATCGCCGAGCGCCAGCAGCGCGCCGTACGCCTGGCCGCCCGCTACCAGGCCGCGTACGCCGAGGACGCGGCCGCCGCCGGGCCCGTGCTGGCCGAGCTGCTGGGCGCGGTCGGCGAGGAGGCGCACGTGCGGCCGCCGCTGTACGTCGACTACGGCAGCAACATCACCATCGGGGCCCGTACCTTCGTGAACTTCAACCTCACCGCGCTGGACGTCGCGGCGATCACCATCGGCGAGGACTGCCAGATCGGCCCGAACGTCCAGCTCCTCACCCCCACCCATCCGCTGGAGCCGCAGCCACGCCGCGACAAACTGGAGGCGGCGCGCCCCATCACCCTCGGCGACAACGTCTGGCTCGGCGGCGGCGTCATCGTCTGCCCGGGGGTGACCATCGGGGACAACAGTGTGATCGGCGCGGGTGCGGTCGTGACCAGGGACGTCCCCGCGAACGTGGTCGCCGTCGGCAATCCCGCCCGGCCGATCCGCACTCTCTAGGGCGCGCCGAGATGGCCACCGGGCACACCGACCCGCGGCGCCGCGACCGCATCCTCGCCGCCACGCTCGACCACATCGCGGAGGAAGGCGTGGCCGGCGTCTCCCACCGCAAGATCGCAGCCCGCGCCGCCGTCCCCCTCGGCTCGATGACGTACCACTTCAGCGGCATGGACGAGCTGCTCCGAGAGGCGTTCACGCGCTTCGCGGACCAGATCGTGGCCGTACTTGACACGCATCTGAGCCGGGCCGGGACCCCCGCCGAGGCGCGGGAGGCCGTCACCGACCTGGTGCACACGCTCTCCGAGGGACCCCGCCGCGACCTGATCCTCACCCAGGAGCTCTACACCCTCGCCGCCCGGCGGCCGGAGTACCAGGAGCTCACCCAGGCGTGGATGGGCCGCAGCAGACAGCTGCTGGAGCGGCATTTCGACCCCGACACCGCGCGCCAGCTCGACGCGCTGATCGAGGGGCTCACGCTGCACCGCGCCCTGGACAACGGCGCACCGCACGGCCGCGCGCTGACCGCCCGGGCGGTCACGCGCATCACCACCGCCTGACGGCGGTCACCGAACCGCCCGTGGGGCGCGGCCCTGACACCGCGTCCCACGGGCATCCGCGCGCCACGGGCCGGTCGGCGCGGTTCGCTGTCCGGCCCGCGATCCCAACTCCCGTCCGGTGAGCGGGCGGAGCCGCACGGCGGGCGTGGCCAGGCGTTGTGCGGGCGGCCCCGGGCGCGAGCGCGTACGAACGTCCACTCCTCCTGGAGAAAATTCGAACACGCGGCGATTATGTCGCGGGCGGCCCCACGCGGGCCGTGGCACCGATCTGGCGCCGGGGCCCCGCACCCCGCGCCAGGCGCGCCGAGACGTCATGGACGAGGGGACCGGGTGTGGAGAGCATCACCAAGAACAGGCAGCCGCCCGAGGTGCTGCGCGCCATGACCGAGCGCGCTTACGGGGCCGGGCGGATCCCGGCCGGGGACGGCTGGGTGAGCGAGCTGGGCCACGGCTGGTTCAACGTCGCCTACCGCATCCGCCTGCGCGACGGTGCCGAGGTCGTCCTGAAGATCGCCCCGCCGCCCGCGGTGGAGGTGATGACCTACGAGCGCGGCGCCATGTCGGTCGAACTGGCCGTGCTGGACCTGCTGCGCACACGGACCACCGTGCCGGTCCCCGCCGTCGACTTCGCCGACCGGAGCCGCGAACTGTGCGACGCGGACTACTTCTTCATGCCGTACATCGACGCCGACAACCTCGCCGTCATCGCCGAGACGCTCCCCACGGCCGAGCGCGCCGCCCTGATGGAGCAGCTCGGCGCCGCCAACCGGGAGATCAACTCGATCCGCGGCCCGCACTTCGGCCCGCTGGCCGGACCCGGCCATGCCGGCTGGCGGCAGGCGTTCACCGCCATGACCGAGGACGTCCTGGCCGACGGCGAGCGCCGCGGCGTCGACATCGGCTGGGACTACCACACCGTGCGCGCGGCCGTGGCCGAACACGCCGGCAGCCTCGACGAGGTCACCGAACCCCGGCTGGTCGAGTGGGACCTGTGGAACGGCAACGTCATGGTCCGCGACGGCAGGATCGTCTGCATCATCGACCACGAACGTGCCTTCTACGGGGACCCGCTGATCGAGGCCGGCTTCGCGGGAACCCAGCTGGCCGCCTTCGGCGATCCGGCGCCCTTCATGCGCGGCTACGGTCACGGCCGGCTGACCGGGACCGAGCAGACACGCCGCCGCCTGTACTGCCTGCACCTGCTGCTGATCATGGTCATCGAGACGGTGTACCGCGGGCACACCGACACCGGGCAGTACGACTGGGCACGCAGCCGTCTCGACGAAGCCATGGCCCTGCTCGGCCGCACCCGCCGGTGACGTCCGCCCCCACGCCCGCCGCCGCGGACCACACCACCCGGCTCGGCACCGACCCGGTGGGCCGGCTGCTGTGGCGCGCCTGCACCCAGACCACCGCCGCGGTCGGCGTGTACGGCATCTACGCCCTGACCAACGCCTGGTTCGTCGGCCGCGGCGTGGGCGACACCGCGATGGCCGCGGTCAACCTGGCCGCCCCGCTGCTGCTGTTGCTCGGCGCGGTGTCCACCACCGTCGGCGCGGGCGGCGCCTCCCTGATCTCCCGTGCCCTGGGCGCCGGAGACCACCGGACCGCCGCCCGTGCGGCGGGCAACTCCTTCGCGCTGTTCTGGGCCTGCGCCACCGCCACCACCGTGCTCGGCCTGGTCTTCCTCGACCCGCTGCTCACCCTGCTCGGCGCCACCGGGGAACTCCGCGCGACCGCCCGCCCCTACGCCGCGGTGCTGTTGTGCGGGGCCCTGGTGTCCACCGGCTTCTCCAGCCTGGTGCGAGCCGAGGGCCGGATGGGCTTCTCCACCCTGCTGTGGCTCGTGCCCGTCGCCGTACAGATCACCCTCGACCCGCTGCTGATCTTCGGCTTCGGCCTGGGAGTACGGGGTGCCGCGCTCGGCACCGTCGGCGGCCAGGCCGTCTCCGCGGCGATGAGCCTCTGGTTCTTCTTCCTGCAGGCCCGCCGTCCCTACCGGGTCGGCCTGCGGGACCTGCTGCCCCACGGTCCGACGCTGCGCGCGCTGCTGGGCGTCGGGCTGCCCTCGTTCCTGGCCGGCACCGGTGTGACACTCCTGGCCGTCCTCGTCAACGCCACGCTCGCGGCCACCGGGTCGGCCACCGCGCTCGCCGCCTACGCCGTCTGCGCCCGTCTGCAGACCTTCGTGATGATGCCGCACACCGGTATCAGCCAGGGACTGCAGCCCATCGTCGGCTACAACACCGGCCGCGGACTGCCCGGCCGCGCCCTCAAAGCCCGCGACTACGCGCTGCTCGCCTCCCTCCTGTACGGACTGCTCACCGCCGCCGCCCTCGCCGCGCTGGCCAGACCCCTGGCCGGGGTGTTCCTGAACGACCCCGGCACCGTCACCGCCGCCGCACAGGCACTGCCGGTCATCGCGGTCGGGCTGACCGTCGCCGGGATCGGCCCGCTGGTGGCGGCCTACGCCCAGTCACTGGGCCGGCCGGCGCCCGCGTACCTGATCTCCATCGGAACGCTGCTCCTGATCAAGGTCCCGCTGATCGCCGTCCTCGGCCGGCTGGGCACCGGAGGCGTCTGGACCGCGCTGGCCACCGGCGAAGTGGCGACCGCGGCCGTCGCGCTGCTGCTGATGCGGCGCCTGCGCGGCGCTGCCGGCGGGCTCGGGGAGCGCGGCCGGCCGAGGCGGTTGCCGGGCCGCCCCGGCCGGGAGCGTCAGCGCGGGCTGCCCGGGGGCGGGCGTTGACGTGGTGTCGGTCCGCCGGGTCCGCTACTCGTAGACCCGCACCCAGTCGACCTCGAAGACCGCGGGCCGGAGGCCGCCGTCGCCGGTGAAGTTGTCGAGTTGGATGTTGAGGTGTCCCGAGGGCATCGACTGGATGTCACCGCGGTCGGAGTCCGCGCCGCCGGAGAGGCGGAACCACTCGGCTCCGTCGACGTAGCCGACCAGTGCCTCCGCGGTCCACTCGAACGCGAAGTTGTGCCACTCGTTCATGTCCACCGGGCAGAGGTCGCGGCGTTCCTTCTTGTCCGAAGGGCTCTCCGGATAGTGCAGGAACGCCGTGAGGCACTGCGCGTCGGGGTCGGAGTACTCGACCCAGTCGTACTCCCCGTTCTCGAGACGGTTGCCCTCGGTGGGCCAGATCAGGTGCAGTGCGTGGTAGAGGCCGCCGCTGGAGCCGGTGTTCTCCGAGCGTGACCGGATCTCCCACCGGCCGTACTGGGCGTCGCGCTTCTGCCGGAGCCATCCCGTGTCGCCGTTGGCCTCGCCGCGCATGGTCAGCATGCCGTCCGCCACGGTGCTGTTCTTCGCGCACCGGCGGCCGTTCCCGGCATGGCCCTCCCAGCACCCTTCCGTGCCGCCGACCTCACCGGAGGGCGTGGCCCACTTCGCGGGGTCGACCGCGCCGGTGTAGTCGAACTCGTCCGAGACCGGCAGCGGCGTACCCCAGCCGTACCGGTCGGCGGCCTGCGTCCGGTCGGCTCCCTGGTCGCCGCCGTGCGTGACGTCGAGCCCGTAGATCTTGACCTCGCCGTAGTTGTCGGCGCTGCACGGGGAGGAGTTCCCGCAGTGCGCCTGGGTGTAGGCGCCGGTCTTGAAGTAGTTGGTGGAGTCGGAGTGGCCGATCGTGGTCTCCAGCTCACCGTTGTAGTAGATCTCGATCTCGCCGTCGCTCACCACGTACTTGATCTCGAAGACCGTGCCGAGTTCGTAGGCGTCGGTGATCAGGTGGTGGTTGGTGGTGTCGTCCTTGGTGATCCAGAGCTTCGAACCCTCCAGCCGCAGCGCGGTGACATCGTCGCCGCCGCCGTGGATCTGGGCGCCGACGACCTCGGGCTTGTCCTCGGGCAGGTGGGTGAAGGCCTCCCGGACCGTCATGGTGTGGGTGCCGGACGTCGAGGACCATTCGATCTCGTCCCCGCCGCCGCTCTCCATCTCCCGCAGCTCCGAGCGCGGATTGCTGGAGCCGCTGGTGGTGACGCCGTTGACGGGCGCACGGAACCGCACGGCGTCCCCGGGCTCGGGAACGAGGAAGAAGGGGTCGTGGGAGTACGTGGCGAGCTGGGGCTGGAAGATCTCGGTGGGGTCCTCGTCGTCACCGATGGGAAGGGTCACCTTCCAGTCGCTCAGATCGAGCACGTCGGACGGGAGCTTGGTCTCACCGCCGCCGTCACCGTCGGCCGGGCCGCCCCAGATCTCGACCTCGGTGAGGCTGTTCCAGTCGCCCTCGCCGTCACCGGTGTAGCCGTGGCCGAGGTAGCGGACCTTCGAGGTCTGAACGGGGTCGAAGCCGAACGACTCCAGGGCCGTCGTCGTACCGCTGGTCTCGCCGTCATGGACGGTGGCCCACGCCGACCCGTTCCAGTACTGGAGCTGGAAGACGTTCTGCCGGGTGGTGCCCTTGTGCACCGCCAGCTCGACGCGGGAGACCGTCATCGTCGCGCCGAGGTCGAACTGCAGCCAGGCGCCGTCCCCTTCGCCGGACCAGCGGGTGCCGTAGTCGCCGTCCACGACGTTCCCGGGCACGTTCCCGTCGTGGGTGCTGGCTGTGACGGCGCCGGCGGCCGGGGTGATCGGGGAATCGGCGCTGTGCGCGGTGGCCGGCGCGAGCAGCATGGCCAGGACGGCCATCACCGGGGCAAGGGCGGCGAATGCCAACGGCCGCCGCCCGCCCCTGCGGGGTAAGAAGCGGGACGCCAGGGTGTGTCTCACAGGTTGCTCCTCCTCATGCGGTTCTGCTGCGGAATCCCGGCTTCACCGGCCGGGTGTCGGGCGGACCGGAGATCGGCGCGGACGGGGCGCACCGGAAGCGAGCGGGCGCGCCGCACGAGCCGTCGGCCCGGTCGGTGTGGTCGGCGCCGGAGCATTCGCACAGCTCGCGCCCGGTCGTTGCTTCCGTTCGTGGTCCGGCTCACTCCGTCCGCGCGGTGGTGCCGCCCGGGGTGTCACGGGCGGGCCGGTCCCGACGACTACAGCAGCCCCGGGATTGTTCATCATGTGCTTCCGTTGCGATGAACAACCCTCTTCTCCGGGCCCTCTTCTCCGGGCCCTCCTCTCCGGGGGAGTGGGCCCACCTCGTCGCCGGGCCCGCGGTGCCCGTCCGGCGGCGGGCCCGCGGTGCCCGTCCGGCGGACTGTCGGGCCGTGGCCGCGGAGCGGAGCGGCCTTGCGCCGCTTGCGGCACGTGCGATGTCCGGGGGCGCGGGCCCGGCCGT